>JBHLMB010000133.1:0-6897 GCA_048938565.1 Promethearchaeota archaeon
CCGTGGACATGTATGATATTTGCTCGTTTTTGAGAAGACATAAAGCCCATAAAAGCCCAAGGTATATGAAGTGGATTTTAGAACCTGGGAACAATGTGAAAATCATTTTTGAACCATGGGGAAAGGAATTATCATTAAAAGCCTTATACAAGGGCGAAAAAAGGCGAGAAGAAAAAATCTGGGGTAGAAGGCGTTGGTTAGTAATAGAGAAGATAATTCCCCTTGTTAAATCCTTTAAAATAAGGTTATTAGGATTTGGAATGCCCCAATTTATCATTGCTAATTTAGGGGGAATGAAAATGACTATTGGATTTACATCGTGGTCATCAAACGACTGGGTTAAGGGTACATCATTCAATATCCTAGGAGGATTTATAGGCGAGGGGAACTACACTGAAATATATGAATTACTTAAAAAGCATCGCTCCTTGTCATTAGAAGAAATCAATAACGAACTATCAAACTTGACAAAGAGTAAAAATAAAGCGGGTGTTGGTATGTTAATTAGGCGCGGTGAAGCTTATTACGATCCAATCAACGACTCTGTTAGGTTTCGTCAATTATGCAACGCACCCATTCCTAAAGAATTATATGAGACAACCGATACAGAATTGAATGTTCAAAAGCACTTAGAAGAAGGAAATAAGCATTTTAGGCTGATAATAACACGTGATAAGAATTTTATTGCTACGCATTCCTTTAAAAAAGGACGGCGAGATGGTGATCTCACGAGGACAGAAATATCAATCGATCAAGATGGGCAAATCATAAAAGTTAAATGCGATTGCAAGGAATTTAAAAAAGGAGCTCGGAATATATCAGAACCTTGTGCACACCTTCTTGCTTTATATGTAAACGCCTCAAGATTCTTGCATTTAGAGCTAAAACCAGATCAAGAATATAATATAAACGATATTTTGGAGATGTTATTATGACTGAAGATACTAAAAAAGAGTACAGGACGCTCATAAGTCAAATGGGCAAGAAAGAATTCACCTTAATGAAAATGCAAGAGTATGGATTTTGGCCTAAAAATTTACCTACACCATACGAAAAGCAACTTAGCGAGACTCCAGAACAATATGCCGAGCGACAAAAGCTCATAAAAGATTACAAGAGCGTAATTGACAAGATTACGGAAGTTTACCACGAAAAAACAGAGATAAACAAAAAATTAAGGGAACTAAGAAAAAAATACGATGACACCTGGGACATCGAAAAAATAAGAAAGGAGATCTCCCAAACAATAATGAAAGAATCCATAGCTCGGCGCGCAGAGAGAAAAAAACAGCAAGAACTTCAAAAAAAGCAGCGATCTGAAGCGTGGAAGAAAAAGAAAAGCAAACAAATCGTTTTCATTGGTAAGGGATATTCTTCTTTACTTTACGATATGGAGATTGACGAGGCTAAACTCACGACACAAGGATTACCCATCGTTAGGAACGAGAAAGAACTATCCAATTTCTTAGGAATTCCCTATAAAAAGCTCAGGTTCTTGGTTTATCATCGAGATGTGGTTTCGATTGATCATTATCATCGATATTCCATTCCAAAGAAAAAAGGAGGCACAAGAAGCATAGCTGCACCAAAATCAATGTTAAAATCCGTTCAAAGAAAAATATTAGACGATATTCTATCCAAATTTCCTAATTCCGATCACGCTCACGGTTTTTTAAAAGGAAGATCTATTGTTTCAGGAGCTCGTGTCCATATCAAACAACCAACATTGGTTATTAACATGGATGTGGAAGATTTTTTTCCGACAATAACATTTGAAAGGATTCGAGGAATGTTTAAATCCGCAGGATATTCCGGGAACATAGCGTCTTTATTAGCAATGCTATGCACTTACTGCGAGCGAGTGCTTATAGAAGTTAGGGGTACTACAAAATATGTTGCAATCTCTAGGAGAATATTACCTCAAGGTTCACCTGCAAGCCCCATGATAACAAATATTATTTGTAGAAAGTTGGATAAGAGACTTCACGGATTGGCTTCCAAATTTGGTTTTGTTTATACGAGATATGCTGACGATATGAGCTTTAGCATTAACGAAATTACGGATGTGAACGAGGGAAGGTTTTGTGGATTGGTCTCAAAAATTGTAAAGGAAGAAGGATTTGAAATAAATAAGGACAAAACGCGCTTTCTCAGAAAAAACAACAGACAATCCGTCACGGGCGTTGTTATTAACAACTCACAGATCGGCGTTTCTCGAGCTTGGATACGACGTTTCAGGGCAGCTATTTTCAACGCTCGAAAATTGAAATTAAAGGGGATTTTACCTATTGAAGTTAAAAGGGAATTATCTGGCATGGCAGCATGGATAAAAAGCGTTAATTCCGAAAGATATAAAGATATGATACAAGCCGCATTGGATCTTATCAAATAATTATAATTGCGTGATTTTAATGATTAATAGAATAATGGATTTCTTGGCCTTCATGCCTCGGCGTTGCGCCGCGGTCGAGACTTGCCATTCACACGACACCCGGTTGCGCGCGACTCGCGTCGCTGACCTACCGGTGCAATTCAAAATGGAGCCTTCGGTTGTTGCACCGGTAGATCTGCTCTGCTAAAGTGTCGCAACCAGATGTGAGAGATGTTAGCAAGAAATCCATTAATTCTTTCTACATTGTGTATTCATTTCAAATAAATAAAGTTTTTAAACGAGCAAAAGTAATTACAGTATAATAATGGATTTCTTGGCCTTCATGCCTCGGCGTTGCGCCGCGGTCGAGACTTGCCATTCACACGACACCTGGCCGTGCGCGACTCGCGTCGCTGTATACATTGTGCCAATTTAAAACGGAGCCTACGGTTTTTGGACAATGCATACGCTCTGCTTAAGTGTCACGCCCAAATGTGAGAATTGTTAGCAAGAAATTCGTTATTTTTCTTGTTTTTTTGATTATTCTTCATTTTACTTCATAATCATGTTCCAATGAATTGAGAACTCAAATTTAAGTGTCAAATCCAAGTAGTCTATTAAAATTATCGTAAAAAACTTTCTGAACTATATCCTTTTTCAAGTTCAAGCACATAATTTTATTTATTTCAATATCTGGAGGATTTGCAGCTGGTGAATCGGATCCATATACTACTCGATCTTCCCCGATGGCTTTAATGAGCGATAAAATTCCAAATGGAATTGATACGCTTGTCTCAAAGTATACATTTGGAGTGTTTGGATCACCAGCAAAAAAGCGAACGCAATTAACGCAATATTCCATCGTAAAAGCAGCGTGACCAATAATCAATTTCAATTCTTTATATTTTCGGGCTAGGTCATAATAATCTTTAACGCGAGCTGGTCTTTGAAAAAAGAATCCTGATCCAGAATGAATGTAAAGCGGCACATTGTGTTCAACGCAAAATTCGGCTAGTTGATAATAATCTCTTGGTGCTTTCAAAAAATCGATGTTATGGTGCGTTTTAATCCCTTTAAACTTATATTCAAGTATGTACTTTTCCAAGAGTTTCCAGGCGTCGTCATCTGCAATCCTTGGATTAAACCAAAAGAATCCATAAAGGCGATCAGGATACTGATTGACAAGTGTTTTAATCTGCTCGTGATCGTATTGTTCCTTTGCAACATATTGGTCTAAATAATCGTTTAAATCTAATGTTGTACCACTCTTCATGATTGCGTTCAAATTCGCATTTTGGTTAACAGTTGTCACGACGGCTTTATCGATTCCATAATTATTCATGAACTCAATGAGAGATACATCTCTTGATTTAAACCGTCCCACATGATGCATGTGAGCATCGAAAATCTTTATTCCTTCAATCATTTTCAAATAGTAGTTTATTTGGAATTAAAATAATCTAATGAATGCTGATCTATTCATTAGTTAAAACAATAAAAATATTCTGCTAATGAATATTAACAATCAAACAATAATTGAGACTAAAAAGAAAAAAAAATAGAATTTTAATCGTATCTCTTCGCAGTAAAAACTAACCAGAAAAATCCAACCACACCCAGGATAAAGGCAAGGATAATTAAGTAATTAACCCAATATCCTGCATCAAATGGGGATGGGTCGCCAAACCAAGTTATTATTATTGAAAGGTTGGTAACTGCCATGATGCTTAATACGACGAGACTAATACCCAATGCCCATTCTTGTTCCCTGATCATGCCTAATCCCCCTACTAAAGCCCAAAATCCCAAAACAACGGATAGTAATGCTTGGGTTCCGAATATAGAGATTTGATCAACAGCAGGATCAATGTCGAGGTCGATAATACCTGCCCATCCCAAGAAATCCATTATTGCTTTTACTATAAAGAGGAGCCCAATGATGATCAAGAGGAAATTCAGGAGTTCATTTGAATCTTTTTCTTTTATTACACTCATAATTACACCACATAAAAATAGTTAACAACTATTTCGAGTGTTAGTCATTCAAAAAGAAAGCATGCTATATAAATCATTACGATGAATCTAGGTTCTACTACAGAAAAATCTATCCAACAATAAAAGACTGTAAACAGTAAAAATATGAACAAGATTACTTAATTGAGCTATTAATAAAAAGAAAAAAAAGAAATGAAAAAATTATTTGATGGAAATTATTTTTGGTCCAAGTATTCGTTCATTTCAACGAACGAGCTAGTTCTAATCAATGCCGATTTAAGGAATTGAAATCCGATATCGTATGTAGAGCCATCTCCACCGATATGAATTACCCAAGGTATTTCGTTGTTGTATAAACCTTTAGACTTGAGAATCTTTTTCGTTGTTGAAATGGCATCGGCAATTGTTGCCCCTGACTCGAAAAGGTGATGCACCCATGGGACCTTCCATGAGGTTACGTTATCCTTAGAGGTTGATACTTCAGAGCAGCTCGTGTTGTTCACATAAACAATGTTCTTACCTGCAACTGCGTATGCTGCAGTGGCCATTTGATTCAAGACCATTCCGGCTCCGCAACCTGGACATAATCCGTGTCCTGGATGGAGATGCTGTTGAGGTTCGAGTGTTTTCCGATCGACTTTATAGAAGTCGATGGGTTTATCAGCTCCAAACTTTTCAATCAAGTCCTTTAATGTATTGTTTCTTTGTTCCGTGTAAAATATGATTTCATCGATATTTTTTTCCAAAAATTTAGGTTTGAATAAATGCCTGAATCTTCCCATAGACTTCAAGTATTCGACGAATTTGTCCTTATCAGTGTCCAGTCCTCGATAATAACTAAATTCAGGGCGTCCGTCTTCCACTCGTACAGTGTAAAGCGGCCAATATCCACAATCAGTTGCCATTTTAGATATTTTTAAAGCGTCTTTTGCCCCATGACGCCACCCTCTCATACAATCGGAATACGATTGAATGAAAGCAGAACCGTTCGACTTTAAGGCATCTGCGACTTTCCCCATAAAATCGGCAGGATAAGCAGGGTTTGTAGTGGCCAAGAATAGCTTTTTAGTACCATAAAAAGCAAAGGGCGTGACTAGGTCCTGCTTGACACCAATCTTACCAGGTATTTTTTCTCCCGCAGGTCCCGTTGTCGTCGAAGCGTATGAGGGCGTACCACCGGATTCTTGGATACCCGTGTTCATAAAGGCCTCGTTATCATAATTCAAGTACAAGACATTACATTTTTCCTTTCTCTTGAGAATATCTTCAAATACGATTGTATTTCGTTCTGGCTTGCTCATTTAAATCTCCACCTCGTATAATTTATTAGCAACTTCTCTTGCACCTAAATATGTGTATAATGGTCCTTTCATGTCGTTGACGAGTTTCAATTTATCCCGAGCAACATCCAATTCGTCTCGTGTCACATCTCTACCTCCAAGTCCCACGATAAAGCTTCGGAATATGGTTCCTAACGGATAAAGAGCCGTTGCGATAGAAGCTGAGAATGGTGGTAATAAATTATTTAACGAATCAGATTTTTCTAAAATGATAAGCTTTTCGATGTTATACTCTTCCACAATTTTTTGTAGTTCCGCATATGGAAATGGCCTGTAAGTACGGATTTTGATGAGTCCTACATCTTTGTTCTTCGTCAACCAGCTGATGATGTTTCCACACATCGATCCCATCGTGATAAAAGCCGTGTTTGAGGAATTACTAAGGTTAAATGTCTCGATTGACTCGTATTCCCTTCCCGTGGCGTCTTTAAATCGTTTGAACACATCGTCGATCATTCCGAGCACAGGTTTTTTTGCTTCATCCAATGCGAGCCTTCCTTCCATAAAATAATCTGGAGTCACGATACCACCCCATGTGCCCGGTTTTTCTGGATCGATAGTATGTCTTTTTTTTTTAGGTGTTAACTTTCTCACGGTCTCATCGGGAATGAGTTCAAGTTGTTGGACGGAATGCGATATGATGAATCCGTCGTGAACGAACATTGTTGGAAATAGAGAGTCCTCAGAGATCATTACTGACAAAATAGCTGCATCATATGTTTCCTGTACATTTTCGGACACGATACAATTCCATCCATAATCCGCTAGTACGAATTCCCACGAATTCCAAATAGAGAGATTAGGAGAATTGAACGCTCTAGCCGAAATCATCATTGTTAATGGAAGACGCCATCCAACAGGCATTGGAAGCCCTTCTGCCATTAATAAATACCCTTGAGAAGCCGTTGCTGTAAAAGTTCTCGCCCCCGCAGCGCATGCTGCTGTTGCGTAACTCATTGCTGCTAATTCGGATTCAACATTAACGAAAGCAGCTTTAAGCCGTCCTTGATTAACGACATCTGATAAACCTTCTACAGATTGCGTTTGTGGGGTGATAGGAAAAGCGCAAATAACATCAGGATCCGTTTGGGTAACTCCACCTGCTACTGCGTAATTTCCGATCATTGCCGTTTTAATGGGTTTTTTAATTTCCTTGAAAAACAATTTCATTGGTTCTATACTCAATTTTCA
>JBHLMB010000134.1:0-6893 GCA_048938565.1 Promethearchaeota archaeon
CCGATTATTAATACTTTCCACCTATTTCTCATTACCTTCTCGTTAAAAGTGCTTAGAATCTTAAAAATGAAAATGTATAGCGGAACGACAGCGATAAACATTATTACAAAGAAGAACAAAAGAAAAGTCAGGTCGATTATAGGGGCCCAATTTGAATCCTTGTTTGCGGTCACCTCTCCAGGATTAAATGTTATTATCAGAAACAGCACGGCATAAACGATAAAAATAGCCCATCGCTTAAATGGTATGAAATCCATCTCATTTTTATAATAACAAATGAAAAAAACGAGCAAGAAGATCAAGCAATATGTCACAAAATATACCGTAAATCTTTATAAAATCGCAATAATAGAAGCGTCTTTAAAAAAAAAAGAACTTGATATTTAAATTATGCCAATAATAATGGATGCATAAAATCCACTGTAGATAATCTTGATTTTCCTAAATTCGTTTTTTAAAGACTTGTAAGCAGTGATCAGACATGTTAACATCAATATTGATTGACCTATTAAAAAACAAAATTCATAAAGTCGAAATGTTAGCTCGTTCTACCATTGAATTCGTAAAACAAAAGAATCAATTTCGATTAAATGCCATCAACTTGTCAGATTTTTTTAAAAACAGATATGGCGTAATTATAAACACTACTTACATATAATTTGTCGTAGATGTGGTTAACCATTATTATATCGAGGAAATTGGAAAGAAAATCACTGTGGGAAATAGTTTCATCGACCTTATATATTTTTTTCATTGCTTTGTTGTCTATATGTTTATTAAAGCCAATTTAAAATATAGTAACTTTAATCAAGGGTGAATAATACCTTAATATTAAGGGTATTCTTAACTATAAGAATTAATTGATGAATACAAACCAAAAGTAAAAAGGTGAAAGAAAATGAATACAAAACAAGCGGTTGAAATCATAATGACTGTGTTGGGAATCATTGCTTTATTCGTAATGGGTTTCATTTTCTTATTCGTGTTAGAATTAATAGTCTAAATCTCAATTTGTAATACTTTTATTCCTTACTGAGTGTTTTTCATAAACAGAATTTGTCTAAATTAGATCATAACTTTTATGTGCGACGCTCATTTATACTTATCAATTTGTTATCTATTATTATTAAGACTTATAGGTATTAAAATATGAAGTTTTTAAAACTATTTTCCCCGTTAAAAATCGGGAACATAACCCTGTCGAATCGCATCGTCATGCCCGCTGTCCACCTTAACATGGCAGATAAGGGATTTATGACGGACCAAATAAACGAGTTCTATGCTGAACGAGCAAGGGGAGGCGCAGGACTAATCGTGGTTGGAGGGTGTTATGTGAGTCCTTATGCGATCGGTAGTACTTCAATGATTGGTATTGACGACGACAAGTTCGTTCCAAAATTGACAGAATTTACTGAATTTGTTCACGCAGCTCGTTCTGATGTCAAGATTGGAGCGCAACTTTACCATTCGGGAAGGTATTCTCCTCCTCAATTATTAGGAGAAGCGCCCATTTCGGCGTCAGCAGTGTATAGCACATTTAGTAGGGCGATGCCACGAGAGATGACACTCGAAGACATAAAACGAGAAGTAAAAGCTTTTAGAGATGCTGCTGCAAGGGCGGAAAAAGCGGGATTTGATTGCGTGGAGATAAGCGGATCAGCGGGATATCTTATCAACCAATTTCTATCGTCTCTTACGAATAAGAGAATCGATCAATACGGTGGCGACCTTGAGAATAGATTAAGGCTTCCTTTAGAAGTTATAGAGGCAGTAAAATCGAGCGTGAGCAATAATTTTACCGTTGGTATGAGGGTTGCAGGCGACGATTTTATGGGTAAGGAATCAAGTTCTTATAAGGATCACGCTGTATATGTCAAGCGATTTGAACAAGCAGGTATCGATTACTTGAGCGTAACTGGAGGTTGGCACGAGACTAAAATCCCACAACTCACGATGGATGTCCCTGAAGCTACATATATTTACCTTGCTGAAAATGTTAAGCGAAACGTATCCATTCCCGTTTTCTGCGCAAATAGAATAAACAATCCAGAATTAGCAGAAAAAATTTTAATGTCGGGAACTTTAGACGGCGTTTGTATTGCAAGAGGATTAATTTCGGATCCCTACTTGCCCAATAAGACAAAGAACGGCGAAATACATGATATCATGCATTGCGTTGCGTGTAATCAAGGTTGTTTTGACGGAATATTTTCTATGAAACCTGTAAAGTGCTTGAGAAACGCTCGTGTTGGACGTGAGGCCAGTTCAAAACTTAATCCTGCTTCTAGAAAAAAGAAAGTAATGGTTATCGGATCGGGACCTAGTGGTTTGGAAGTTGCGAGGGTAGCGGCAATGCGGGGTCACGATGTACATGTGTTCGAAAAAGATGATAAGATAGGTGGCTTGCTGAATATTATGCATATTCCACCAGGACGGAGCGAATTTAAAAGAATGATCGACGATTATGCGTATTGGTTTATCAAATACGGAGTGTCGGTTCATTATAAGAAAGAAGTCACAGGTGATATGGTCAAGGAATTCAATCCAGATATTATTGTTGTTGCCACGGGTACCACGCCAATCAAATTGCCCCTTCCAGGAATTGATAATGAAAATATATATTGGGCAAACGACGCCCTAAATGGAGACGTGCCTATTGGTAATAACAATGTGATCATTGGAGGAGGCGCCACGGGCATCGAGCTTGCGATCTATCTTGCGAAGTATGGACGGCTTAATCTCGAAGCCTTCGATTTTCTCACTCGTTATAAGGCTTTAGAGCTCGAAGAAGCATACAAGTTGCTGGAGAAAGGTCCTAAAAAAGTCACTGTTCTAGAAAAGCTCCCACGATGCGGGTCAAACTTGGGTAAAACAACGAAATGGGTGCTTATGGATAAGTGTGCAATGCTTGGTGTGAATATAGTAACTAACGCTAATATAAAAGAAATAGGGAAAAATTCGGTTACCTATTCTGACGCTTCCAATGAAGAACATATGATAAACGAAGTTGACGCTATTTATTACGCAACAGGAGTAATGCCTAACATTTCCTTGTATGACGAATTGAAACGCTCTGGATTAAGCGCACGAATAGAACTCGTTGGAGACGCTTATAAGGTTGCAACAGTAATGGAAGCCGTTTCAAAAGGCTACGAAATCGGTAATAACATCTAATATTTATATTTTATCCTATCATAATATTCCTTTTTTTTATCTACGATTACTTTTTTGCTTTAATAATATCCTTGGTAATTTAGAAATAAAAATAATCAGATACAATGCTTTAAAACACTTTCATATCGCTTTCTTTCCATTGATCATACTGGTCGAAAGTTTCGTCTATTTTTTTAAGTACTTCTTGTATCGTTTTTCTCGTATGCTTGTCCTTTCCAAATGTGTCTTCCATTATTTGATACAAGTTCACCTGGTATTCCAGTGTCAAGTCAGAAATTTTCATTAAATCCTCTTTTTGGATGCCTTTTTCGCTAAGTTGAATGATCACTTGCTCTATTCCTTCTTTGAGTTTGATGGTTGCTTCTAATGCATTTACGCTTTTTTCGTAAAGCGAGTGTTCTTTATTGAACATCTTTTGTTCTTCCTTCGATAATTTCATCTTTTCCACGTCTTCTATTCGTTCCTTGAGAAGGTGTTTTACTCTGTGATAAATCACTATGGCCTCGTTAATCTTTGCCATACTATTAATGAGATCGTGATTTCTCAACAATTTTGCTTCGATGATCTTTATATATGCGTCTTCGTAATACATTTGGAGCTCGCCGAATGTGCTTTTTCCCCATACATTGATTTTATCGCTTATTCGCTCGAGCATTTGTTCATATTCTTTGACCTCTTCTAGAGATAATTTTTCTTTATTGAGCTCCTTGTACACTTTCTTAGCATCGCTTCTAACCGCTTCAACGCGCCTTATCATTCCATTTGCTTTTTTCTCGATGTTCGTTATGCTCCTGTTTCCGCCTTCGCTTGCGCAAAATTTAAAACTCTTTAGAGCCTCGTTGAGTAATGAGAAAAACTTTTTCTGATCAGATAATATGTAATATTTTGAATCCTGTACTTTTTGAGTGGCTCTATCCATCTCGATTTCAAGTTCAAAAATGTGATCTATTAGAGTAATCTGTCCACGTTCAGATAATAGCTGGGATTTCTTGTCCATTTCGTTAACGACATTTTTTCCCGCCTTATACCAAAAGAAACCCGCTGGAATCCAAAATAAAATAGAGAAAACCATCATGTTAAACATTCCACCAATAATCGAAATCAACCAAGAAGAAAACAAGAGCGTTATGCCTTTTCCTATTTGTTCGGATAAATTTACCATTGATGCCGCAGTACCTCTATGTTCGGGCATATTAATATCCACCATTACGGCGTTCTTATTAGCAACGGGGCCCGCGCTGAGAATGGAAGCGATCAATGCAAAAGAAAAAGTGATGTAAAAAGACGGATAATTCGTGAATATGGCGCCAATAGTTTCGATTATGTACTTACCGACTTCCTCTGATGGAATATCTGCGGGATATGATATGCTCAATTCGCTTGAATCAACTTTCGCAATCGAAAGGAACATGAGAAGCGCAAGAGGAACGGCAAGAAAAATGCAAATCGTAGCGAGTCGAGCCCGATTTTTTTTGTTTTTCTTGAATAAATAATCGCCCAAGGAAGAGAAAATAAGATTGCCTACGATGTAACCAATGCCTATCATACCTGCAAAAATTGTAGATGTTTGAAGTCGAATTTTCTCGGGAATATCATAGAAATAATACTCCCTGAACAATGTCGTGAGGAAAAAAGTCAGTACGGTACCTGGTACTATTGCAAAAAATCCTTGAACGATTAAATTTCGATTGGTCTTTTTTTTCGTTATGGCAATCAAATCGTCTTTTGAGATTTTGTATGAGTATTCGAGGTTGTAATGCGTGAGTTCAATAAGCTCGCCTTCAGTCTCGCCTGGTTTGGGCATTTTAACGAATAACATTAAAAAGATTACAGCGCAACTAATGATTGATAAAAGCAAGAACGGAAAACGCCAACTAGTTATAGGACCAAGAAATGAAGAAAGCGCTTGGCCGCTGGCATTAGAAATGGAACTCACGATGGCAATTGTACCGAACCAGCCAGATCGTTCGTCTGGAGGGATGGCGTCAGATATTATAGAGTATCCAATAGGTAGCACGCAACCCAAACCGGCACCACTGATCGCTCGAGACCATATTAGCGTGATGTAATCAGCGCTAAAAAACGTGAAAAGCATGCCAAATGTCCACGAGAATGCACCTGCCATGAGAACCTTGATCCTATCGATTTTGTCTCCAAAATATCCCCATATGAGTGCGAAAACGGCACTAATCAGCACGAAAAAAGCGTCGGGTATTGCAAACCACGCTTCCGAAATGCCAAATTCTTGGCCCATGATGGCGTAGCTCGGAATGAGCATGTTAGCACACGCCACGGATATAAACAACAAAACTAATATCAATACGATTGGAAGGATGTCTTTTTTTTTTATTCTCGTGACTGGCATTGAAATTTCCGTTTTGGGTATTTTCGATATAATAAATATAAACGGTTTTGGTTTAAAAAAGCTTTTTAAGACCCAATTTTTAAAAATATAAATATTATTAAGTTGCTATATTGTTTATTTGAGAAACTAAATATCTATTGATGTGAATAAAAACATAAAAGGGATGAAATCATTAAAAATAAAAAAGTAAATATTGAATTGTAACGAGGTAATTTAAGCTTTTTGCCCTTTTAAAAGAGCTTCTTTAATGATCATATGCAAGTTTTCTGTCTTTATTTTTCTTTCTTCCTTGGTTTCGCCTTTCTCAGGAAATATTACTATTGAGAATGTCAACTGCGATGTCTTTTATTTGCCTTTTTTTTCATACTTAATGGTTGCCGTGTACTTGACGACATTGGATCGTATCTTTTTAACATTGGTAATGTTATTTATCGGGAATTGGGTTCCAAAATTATATTCTTCAAGGCCTTTTGTGTTTTGAGAAAGAGCCGAAGCAACATTTTTAGTATTAGCTTTTAATTTCGAGTTTATGGCGGCATTAACTGCCTTTACTGCAACCCTTGCAATTAATCCAGCACCACCAGCTCCGGTCATCCCCATCGTAAAGGGTTTATCCGGTCCTACCAATCGATAATTCGTAAGGAAATAGCGTCATACTGTCCAATTCTTTTTTTAGACCACTCGTACCTCGAAAGACGCTAATAACTCCTCTCCTTGATATGCCAAGTAATTGATAAAGATAAACTTGTCTATTTCAACTCTTTGGGAGGGGTTCATTCCCGTATTGCGATTCATAAATATTAAGCGATAACAATTTTCCATGAAGAATTTCCTATTTTCTACTACAAGGTGTGACATCACTGTGCACAATCCTTGAATATCGGAAATTGTAATAATAGTAGTTTTTGTCACGATTATAATGACTGTATTATTATTTTACATATTAATTTTAAGATTTAAGAGGTATATTGCAAAGAAATACGAGCCCCGTGTTTGGGACATTACAATAGAAGGCGTTTCGCTTTGGAGAAATAGGAAAGAGATGAAAAAAGGATTTGAAAATTAGATCGAGAATTAAATAGATGAGATTACTCGGAATTGGTTAAAAAAAATATTTCAAGTCTTGGAAGATTATTTGATGAGCTAAAAATGTACCACGCAGATAATGATGAAGCTCTGATGTATTTGGGTTTGGGTTTGAATTCAGATTTATGAAATTCGTTTTTCAAAAAGCTAACAAGGAATCTTAAAATAAATAAAAAAAATCCAGAAAATTGTTTCGAACAGTTTAAAAAAGAGTTTTATTGATTTTGATCAAGGAGAAGTTTCAGATGAATTTTTAACCCAAATTTTG
>JBHLMB010000135.1:0-6863 GCA_048938565.1 Promethearchaeota archaeon
GGGTTTTACAAATTTACCTAATATAATATTAATTTTAATTTTCTTTGCTACAACATTCATTCCTTTCCTAATTTTAGCGTCTTTAGTCTCTGCGATCTTTTGAACGGCATTTCTTATTGCCGTTTGCAAGTCATTTGGTACTTTAAATTTTATATAACTCATATTTTCTCATTCCAATATATCGTGTATATTATCATAAATCATTGATTTTATGTTTTCTGTAGTGTAAGATATTAAATAAAATTTATGATTTAGAGCAAGAGCATTGATTGAAGCAATTACACAAGAGTTTTAAATTGATTAAGTTAAAATTTAGTATATCATTTATTCAACTCGTCATGTCAACAGTTGATTTGAGTAAAATAAAAGGGATCATATTCGATCTAGACGGCGTGATTTACGATGTTGGCCCTTCAATTCGGAAGGCAGTACAGGATGGTGTGGAGAAATATAAAATAGTTGTTGATCTCGACGGAGCGCTACAAGAAATTGCTCATCTTTTAGAAGACGTTCAAAATTACCCCCTTCCCCAAATTATCTTAAATTCATATAATTTACTAAAGGATACAAATTTTTTCCAAGGACTTAGTTATTTCAAGAAAATGAGGGTTGTCGTCTTTCTTTTTAATCAATTCAACGAATATCGTAAGAATGCTAAACTATTTGATGAAATCAAAGATATCTTATTAAAATTATCTAAGAAAATGAAGTTAGCAGTTTTAACGAATAATAAAAGTGGTTACGCCGAAGAGATACTCGAGAAATTTGGTATCGATAAATACATTAACACGATTATAGGATTTAACGATGTTTCTGAGAATAAGCCTAGTCCAGAAGGGATTCTGAAGATATTAAATAAGTGGAAACTAAAAGATGAGGAAGTTGTATTTGTGGGAGATATGACCTCAGACATTATAGCGGGAAAGGCCGCAAATGTAACCACCGTTTCCATTGCGACTGGTCTTGCTAAAAAAGAAGACTTAAAAGAACTAAAGCCTGATGTTTTAATAAACGAACCAAAAGAATTGAAGACAGTTTTTAATCTTTAAGGTTATATAAGAAATCTTTTTTCATTATCATTGAAAGTTATTGATTAATTTAAAATGATAATTAAAATGAAATTAAAAATAATAAAATAAAAAGAGTTTAAGTACGCTTATAGATAAATCTATCCCAAGATTTAGGAGAAGGCATCTCTTCCGGCATTCCCTTTCGCTTCCGAATCTCTAAAATGAGTTTTTCTTCTAAGCTTGGGGGGACTTTCTCAAAACCAGAAAATTCATAACCAAAGAAAGCTCTTCCTTGAGTTGCACCTCTAATTTCATCGGCAATACCGATTATTTCTGATGCGGGAATTTGTCCTTGTACACGTACATATTCACCTTCTGGAATGACATTTAAAATTCTACCACGACGCTTGTTAATAATCCCTGTTACTCCGCCTTCAGTACCTTCGGGCGTTTTGACATCGATTTTCTGAATTGGCTCATAAAGATGAGGTTCAGCATCGAGCATTGATAACGAAAACGCTGACCAAGCCATTCCAGCAATTTGACCATAGCCAGTGTGCCGGGTGTCCTCGTGGATCGTCATATCTGTAAATGTCACTTTAATACCTGCAGCCGGTTCCTTGGCAAGTATGCATTCTCCCAACCAATCCCTAAACGCTGCAACCAAGTAGTTTTTAACCTTATCAAATCGCTGTAGACCAGATGTTCCGTTTACAAGCAAGCTACCTTGGTACACATCGACGATTCGTCGAGCTTCCTTTGCGTCCCATCCTGATTCCTCTCTGAGAATGGTAGCCCTTTCTTTTTCGTCCTGCAAGTCGTGAATTTTACCAGTTTCAATAAGACGTTCTGTATGTTCGTCCAAGGGTTCAATATATAACAAAATCCGATTATGCGTGTTTGCAGACTTTGTATGGAATTCCTTGCTTTTTGCGGTTATTTTCTCCCGATAAACGATGATTGGTTCTCCAATGATTATTTCTACTTGGTTGTTGATTCGTTTCGTAAGAATTTCAATTTGCAAGGGATCTATACCGCTTAAAATAAATTCTCCAGATTCCTTATCCATACGGTATTCTGCCGTTGGATCCGCTTGTAACCACTTGCTAACGACTTCAGTAAGCTTGTCGATGGCGTGAGGATCTTTTGATTTGATACTACGAGACACCACAGGTTCGCAAGCGTATTGTATGTTTTCGAATGATGTAATTTTTTTCTGCTCTTCCTTGTCTTTGGGTAAGTCTTCGGCATTCATAAATGTTTCTCCGGAGGGGCAAATAAAGCCGAACATCGCAAATAGATTTCCTGCAGGAACCTTGGGAACATCCAATATATCCGTGATTTCCATGACGCCTAATCGTTTCACACGATTTGTTGTCTTGCTTCCAATAAGATAAATGGAATCAGTTTGATCGAAAGTTCCAGAAAATACTCGCCCTATCAAGGTTGCTTGATAGTTTTTCTTTGGATCTAAGAAGATTTTCGTAATCATACCATACAATGGGCCATTTGGATCGCTTTTTTGGAGGGCTTGTCCCAATTCTGAGTTTAGATCACCACCCCAAATATGTGGAATCCTGTATTTTGCTGCCGTAATTGGATCAGGAAGGTGATCGACAACCATTCTCAATAAACTTTCGTCTAAAGGAAGCGCGTCTCTTAACCATTGAATGTCGCCTTCTGCGTACTTCTCAAACACATTTTGTGGTTTCAAACCTTTTTCTAGCAAAATTTCATAAGTAAAGCCCCAACCATGCTTGGCAGAGCCAATGGCTACTGAATTTTTAGCAAAATCAACACCCCAATCAAATCCTTCAGGTCGGATTTTCTTGATCAAATCGTTTACTTGTCTTATAATGGAATCAATCTTAGCAAATGTTTCTGCTGGTTTCAATTTAAGTTCAGCAATTAATCGATCAACCTTATTAATGAACAAAACGGGTTTTGATAGCTCCTCTCCTACAGCTAATCTAATGTTAGTTTCCGTCTGAGTCATTATTCCTTCAAGAGCATCAACTAATATTATCGCACCGTCGCTTCCACGAAGCGCTCGGGACACTTCTCCCGTGAAGGAAATGTGCCCTGGAGTGTCATTAATCTGAAATATGTATGGTTCGTCTTCCTCTGGCTTTCTAGGATCGTTAAAAGCTAATAGAACTACGCTAGTAAAGATTGTAATTCCTCGAGCTTGCTCTTCTTCGTCTGAATCAGTCATTTGTAGCTGACCTGCGTCTTCAGGTCGCATAAGACCTGCTCTTCTCATTAGATAATCAGAAGCCGTAGTTTTACCGTGATCAATATGAGCAACGATACTAAAAATCCTTTTCTTTTCATACGAACCCTTTGTTATTAAGTTCTGAATTTCTTCAGGATTTTTTACTTTAACCATAATATTCACAAATCTGTTTAATTGTTTATTCTCATTAAATTAGAAGTAATTAATGTTCAAAAAACATAATTTCAAGACTAATTTATATTCCAAAATTCGAGAAAATTAAAAAATTTTACGAATTTAAGCACTTAAGCCCAGTATTTTTGTATTTTAATCGTAGAGCACTCTCTATTTCGTTAATTTCCATATCAATGACGAGGTTTTTTATTCTTTCTATCACAACCTTAGCCACGATATTTCTTGAAATTTTAAAAAAAACATAATAGTTTCTTCAGGCATCTATATATGGTAAAACAAAGTTTTTCAAAACAAATAATGCCTTCTTTCCCGTAGAAGTTGTAATACCTCCTGATTTTGCGATGTTTAATATCAATAAATTGTCAGGAATTCTATTACTAACTATTTCAGAAAGGAATTCTTGGAATTTGACATATTCTCTAGTACTTTCTACCCAAATATAGTTATTTTTTTCAATATAGTTTCTATTTTTTTTCTTAAAAATTTCTACATGTTCATAATTGTTAATCATCGGCCCTCTTCTCAGGTAAGTCTTAGAAATTGAAGGGTTGGTACAATAAAACGCAATGCTATATTCTCCAAAATCATCTTCAAAATATACTTCAAATTCTATTTTACCAAACCGCTCTTCTCGAGAGAATTCTTTTTCACCCATTTTTTTTATGCTTTCCCCGAGCGAATATAATTTATCACGATTTATCGTATAATGAACTCCTTTATCCTTGTTCCTACATTCCACAACAAAAAAATTTTCCAATTTCTCAGAATTTTCTTCTGGGATTGGTGTTATTTCAAAAAAAATCTTGCTTGGATTTCGCATAAATTCTTTTATTCTCTGACGACAATACTTATACGCTCGTTCTGAAATAGCCGAAGCAACATTACGATTTTTATCTACTGGATCTATTAGAAGAAAGTAATCTTTATTGAAATGATGAATCTTCCTAAGCTCGCTTTTACTTCTTTGGAAGTAGTCCATTGGTATGGTTCTGAATTCATCGAAGTGTTTAAATACATTAAGAATATTCTTAAAATGATATATTAACAATTCAGCACTATATCCTATAAAACCCCCATTGCCTAATGCGCTTTTATCTCCATAGCAATGACTACTCTTGAAGAACTGTTTTAAAAGCCTTACATAGTTCTTTTGATCGTTCGAAAGATTATCCCTCACGAATCGCCCGTGCCAAGGAGATCTATCTACCGCAGTTATAGGACCGTGTTTTTGTATATAATCGAGAGGAAGATCGAAGTAAAGCACTATATCTAGTTTTAAATCAATTCCTCTTTCGGGATCAAGAAATTTCGTTTTGACATAAGGGTGTTCTGCGTATAAAATATTTGCTTCTTTAATTTCTTTCAGGGCAAGAGACTTCAAGATCCATTCATTGCATAATTTTAGGAATTCCTTTTTATAAGCCTTTTTTTGCTTGTTTCTACTGACTCCCGCTTGCGTGGACCTGTAGGAATTAAAATTCAACCCGATGAATAAATCAACATCGAAATCGTTTCTAAGTTGGGTTTGCTTGATCCCGGTTGATCCTTGTGGTTCAATCTTTGAGATACTTATATTAAGTTCCTTAGCGGATTGCTTCAATAATACTACAACTATATCAATGATTTCATTTATAGTTGAAATTTCTTCCGTAGTTGGAGTGATTTCTTCCAATACAACCTGAAATATTTGGTTAAAAGGATTCATTTAGCGCTATTCTATAAAATTGCTTTTTCTCATATTTCCTACACTTAGAAAGTAATGAAACTTAAAAAAAATTAACATTATTTTGATAATTAGAGATTGTTATGCTACGCATTACATTTGGAATAAGAAAAATTTCAATACTTTTGGAACATTAACACCGAAATAATTTTCCATAATATCCACTAAAAAAGCGAGGTACGATGCAGTTATACTCGTGTTGTATTTTTCTTCTAGGATTTTAGTTATCTTATCCGAATCGATCTCTTTCATCGAATCGTTTTGTTTGAAAAAAGTTTCAATTATGTCAGATAACTCCTTAGAAAGTATATATGCTTTTTTCATTTCACGTTTTAAACTTATACAACTATGGTTAGAGTTTGTTTCGTTGAAAAACTGTTGCACGATGATTTTTTCAATCTTTATCTTTCTTTTATTTAATACATTCTTTTTATCGTGAAGGATATTAGATTTCCCTATGACTCTATAATCCTTGTATAGGTTTTTATTATTTTTGTACATTTCTTGGCTTTCAACAGAGACATTTATGTCGAAAAGATCAGAATATATAAATCGAATGAATTCAATTAAAGGATTTTTAATTTCTTTATTGTCGTTTAGAATAAGGAGATTTTGTCCAAGAACACAGGCGTGAATAATGTAAGAGAGCGTGTCAGGATCAAGAGAATTCTTTATTAGCTTCACATTCGGCATATTTGAGATATCTCCGAGATCCTCTTCAACATCTTCCATTTCGATGTCAGGAATCATGACTTGAAAGCTAAATGAAATCTTTACATAACTATTTTTTTTCACATCAAATGTTTCATATTCGAGAATATCAAATTTTATGTCCCTTCCTATATGTTCAGATAATGTTTTTTCCATTAATCCAACGATAAGGTAAAAATAATAAATGTAATCATCAGTTAATTCGAGCATATCTGAATTAACGAATGTAATAGATGCTTTCTTGTTCTTTTTATCCAAAGAAATTTCTGAGACTGCGATACTATCGTGAATCAGGTTAAAATGAGGTAACCAGTCTCTAATAGATTCTAAAATCATTTCATCGGATTGGTATATCAATTTTTTAAAGAATTGCTTGTCTTTTTCAGAAAAACGGATTTTCATATTTTTTGCCATATTTCTCCCGAATTCTTGAAATAAGGGGCCTTTATCAGGAAAAGCAGTTTTTAAATTTAGCAACAATCCCTTTAAAAAAGAAATGATTAAGTCTTTATTTAAGATATTCTCTTCTTGTGAAAAATAAAGGGTGTACATTCCTATTTTTTTTTTATAAATTCTTTGTTCACTTTCTAAGACTTCTAAATACTTATAGACAGTATTTCTACTGAAACTAATTTCGTTTGCAATATCAGTAACTGTCAATCCATATCCATTGTTAAGTATGCATTGATATATTCTTTGTTTATAGTCAACTTTTCGGGGCATTTATGTGAACTAAGGTTTTTTTTTTAATCTTATATAATAATGTACCTCTATAGTACTTTTTTGTTAACTAAACCGTGCTAATTACCAAAATGAAAGATTTTTTATATGTCCTTTGTTTAGAACAAGTTAGTCGGATCGTTGAAATAACAAGCCTATAAATGCTTGACTTTAACTTCAAGTAGGTCAAAAAACATCCTAATTACAATAAATAGAAAAAATCAATGTATCACGATGAAAATAATAGTTAGAAAAAAGGACCAAATTTTATTTCAAAATGCTGATATTG
>JBHLMB010000136.1:0-4412 GCA_048938565.1 Promethearchaeota archaeon
TACTTGTTAGAAGATTTTAGCGAAAAAATAGACTTGATATACATCGATCCTCCTTTTTTTTCTGGTTCTGATTATATCATTGAAGTAGGTGAGAAGGGAAATACGAGCGATAAATTAGCTTATCGCGATTATTGGGCAAAGGACATCGATTCATATCTCCAAATGCTTTACGAACGCTTGTATGTAATCAAGAAATTACTATCTAAGAAAGGTTTAATTTTTGTTCACATAGACTGGCACGCAAGTCATTATGTAAAGATGATTCTTGACGATCTTTTCGAGAATCGATTCATTAATAACATTATCTGGTATTATTACAACAAGTATTCTGCGGGGAAGAGAGTCTTACCGCGAGCTCACGATGATATTTTGGTATATTCGAAAACTGAAAACTACACGCTCAATGAAATTCGTATACCAAGAAAGAAACCAAGAAAACAACTTAAACGAGTTAACGTGAATGGAATCTTGAAAAACGCAAAGGACGAAAACGGAAAGACGATATATCGCATAGTTACAGACAAGAAATTAGACGATGTGTGGAAAATTCCGTGTATGCAACCTGCCTCGAAAGAGTGGACGGGATTCCCGACACAAAAGCATCACGATTTATTGGAAAGAATAATCAAATTAGGAAGCAATGAAGGAGACTTGATAGCAGATTTTTTTTGCGGTTCGGGAACAACGCTTTTAGCCGCAGAAAAACTCAAAAGAAAGTGGATTGGATGCGATAACAACAAATATTCTATATACATTACGCTAAATCGAATTAATAATATTCAAAAAAACTCTAAAGAGAACTCCTATCCCAACGAAATATATGTGAATATGACCCCAGAGAAGCAAGAAACATTAAATAGCGATTTTTTTAACAAGAAAATGTTTATCAAGGCTAAAAAATAGAAAAAAAATCATTTTTGAATTAGATATCCCATTTAAAAAACTATATGTTTAAAATAAAATTTATCACATTTAACAAGAGAATTTCACTGTAGCTAATGAATTTAAAAACCAAATTAAGAAGGATTTATGATAGGTTCTTGGAACTATTAGAATTCAATATTTTTAAATTGGCAGTCGTCATTCATCTAATATATTTTACCATTTCATTAATCATATTTTTTATGGGAGGAGAAGTCGATTTCATCGTGTACTACCAAGCAGGAAATAATTTCACAAGTGACATTCTTAATCTTTACACCTTCCCGTACTTATTTCCTTATAGATATTTACCTTTATCCGCACTCTTATTCGTGCCTTTTGCTTTCCTTGATTATCAAATATCATTCGTGCTATTCAATGTTATCAACCTTATTCTAAACATCTTAATATGCGTGATGATTTACAAGCTTGCTTCGTTATTTTTAGAAGAAAAGGATAAGTCGACGGAAAAAAGGCTCGTGTTTCTCATTAGTATTTATTTAATAGGATTTCCACAGCTTTCAACATATGTGTTAGGTCAAATTAATCTTTATGTATCTTTATTACTCTTGACATCTCTTTACATTTACTTGAAATATAATTCAATGAAAATGCAATTATTTGGAAGTATTTTGTTAGGAATAAGTATAATTATCAAGCCAATCACCATATGCATGATTCCCTTTTTAATCTTAATCCACTTTGATCTAAAATCTAAAAAATTCACTGTTGAATGGAAAAAAACTATTATCCGACTTGTTGGATCGCTTATTCCATTGATGTTAAATTTGATTGTCTTTTATCTTTATCCATCTTTATGGGAAGGATTTTTAAACACAAATTTGACAAGTGAATATACAATAACGGCAAATCCGTCTTTTAGCATTACAAAGCTTATCACCAATTTCTTATTGCTTTACGACTTTCCTTTCGAACAAATAATTGTATTTCTAGGAGTACTCCTTGTTATTGGAGGAATTTCCATCCTGACTCTAATCCTTAAGAAACCCGGAAGAGATTTAATGGTCTTTGGGTATCTTTTAGGTATCATCGTTATGCTTCTTTCCTATTTTGATTCTTGGGATCATCACATCGTCGTGTTAACGCCCCTACTAATTATAATGATAATGAATTTTCCTGAGAATTCAAAGCTGACTAGAAAATATCTCAAACCGGGATTTTTGGTTGTTAGTTTTTTAAACTTGATTGGATTTGGCGTGTGGATACTAACTCAAGCATTTTTCCCTTATAATTTCGTGAGTACTGTCTTTTTATTATTAGTATTGTTTGGAATGGTTAAACATGTTGTTTCAGAAAATCTTAGTAGCGAGGAGATTGAGCGTGAAAGAGGCGTGTGATAGATTAATAACGCGATGGAAGCAATTATGGGAATATAAGATATTTCGATATGCCGTTTTTGTTCACTTATCATTTTTTACAATAGCGTGTATTCTTGTATTTTTTGATGTTCAAAACGATTTTGAAATATTTCACAAGGCAGGACAAGTTTTTTTAGACGACCTTTCAAACTTATATGACCAATTTAACTACACGATAAATGGGAGACAATGGGATTTCAGGTATTTTCCACTTTCTGTAATTTTCTTCTTACCTTTTTCGCTCTTGGATTTTAAGCTTGCTTTTATTCTCTTTAATGTAGTAAATTTGCTCTTAAACGCTCTAGTATGTATAATTCTTTTCAAGCTCATACATTTGATTCAAAACGATGATGGAGAAAAAAACGAAAAACGGATTATTACATATATCTCAATTTATCTAATGAGCGCGCTTCACGTGTTTAACTACGTGTTAGGGCAGATTAATCTCATCGTATCAGTTTTAGTTCTTTCCTCTTTATATATACTTCTCAAATATGATAATCTGAAATGGCAACTAATAGGGAGTGTGATTTTAGGGATCACGGTGATAGTAAAACCCATTACGATTTTTATACTTCCTTTTTTGATATTGATGAAATTTAATAAAACGACCAAGAAGTTTCACTTGGATTTGAAATTATCTTTAATAAGAATTATTGGATTTTTGATTCCCGTTTCCCTAAATATATTTTTTTTTATAACCATACCAAGATTATTCAATGGATTTTGGGAAACAAATTTTTCTGGAACTAATCCCGTGGACATAAATTTTTCTTTTAGCATTACAAAACTCATAATAAATTTTTGCTATATTTACTTCGGTTCTTTCAACCAATTATTAATACTTTTTATTGTACTAGCAATCATTGGACCGTTGGCAATGATCTTTTATCTTTTAGGTAATCAAAAGAAGGATTTCCTGACTTATGGATACTTATTTGGCACTCTAGTAATGCTTCTCGTGTATTACGACTCATGGAATCACCATCTCCTTGTATTAACGCCCCTGATCATTCTCATAATATTTAACCAACCAGAAGATTCTGAAATCTCTAGAAAATATATGAAACCGCCGTTTTATCTGCTATGTTTTTTCGATTTACCGTTTTTAGGTCTATGGTATTTAACTCGAGATTTTTTTCCATTTAACTTTGCATTTACGGTAGGTTTAATTCTAATTTTTTATGGTATTAGTTTATACAGTATAAATAACGAATTAACAATGAAATCATCTAAATGAGGATATTAAAAATGGAAATAATACCTGCAATTGATATTAGCAATGGAAAATGCGTACGCTTGCATAAAGGAAAAAAGGGCACTGAAACGGTATATTTTGAAGATCCGCTCGATGCGTTAAAATTCTGGACGGAAAACGGCGCAACCCGGCTACATTTCGTAGACTTGGATGGAGCTTGGGGCTCGAATAAGAATGTAAATCTATTAAAAAAAATGATATATATTACCAAGAATAAAATAAAAGTCCAAATAGGGGGCGGTATTCGAAGTTTTGAAACTGCCGTAAATCTCGTGGATTATGGGGCTGATCGAGTCATAATTGGAACTCTTGCTGTTAAGGACCCAAATGTCATAAAGAGATTATCTAAAAAAATAGGTTCTGAAAAGATCATCGTTGCATTAGATTACAAGGAAGGTAAGGTAGCAACTCACGGATGGGAACAAAAAACATCCTTGGATCCATTTGAGTTCGGAAAAATCGTGGAAAATCTAGGTGCAGGATATATTCTCTTTTCTTCTGTCGAAGCCGATGGAGCCTTTACTGGTCCTGATATAGAAAATATAAAGAAAATGGTAGAAAAGGTCAACATTCCCGTATACGCTGCGGGAGGCATAAGAAACGAAAACGATGTGAAAGAACTCGAAGAAGTGGGTGTTCAGGGGGTAATCGTGGGGAAAGCATTTTATGAAAATAGGTTATCCGTTTCAATTATAAAAAAAAATACTGAATAATTAAAGATAAATAATAGGAATCAAATTACTACATAACAGCAATCCATTTTTATATTTTAACATGGACCAATTCCTTTACGACCTTATCGTGCTCTTTACACCAGTATTATTTTTAGGTTTACTTCATACGGCCATACCATG
>JBHLMB010000136.1:4422-6851 GCA_048938565.1 Promethearchaeota archaeon
AGGATAAGGCAATCTTCTTTTTTTGGTCGTTTGGAATCTCAAAAACCTCTAAAAGAAGCTTGTTCATAATATGTTTTTATGGATTTGGTCTTTTAACTTCAAACCTCCTCATTTCTACTATGGGTATCATAATATCACATTCTCCGCGTTTGTTTATCCCCGACTTTACTTTTGATGCGTATCAATTGAGCTTTTATGGGGCTTTAACTTCCTTGATAGCCGCAGGTATTTTGTTTTTAGTAATACTCTATTCAAGTTATACGCAAAAAATACATTCTAAATTCAATGATGTAATCGCAAGGCTTAATTGGGAAAAAAATAGAACTCCCTTTCTTTTTGGGATTCTCGTGGGTCTTGCTCCTTGTGTATTTGAGATTTTTGTTTATGCAAAAGTTTTAGAATTTTCGTTTTTACACGATCCTCTTTGGGGATTGGTATATATGTTTTATTTCTGGTTGGGAACCTTTATTGGTTTATTCTTCATTGGTTTGGCAGAGATGGGGACTTCACAATTTTTCCATCCTAATAAAAAACAAAAAAAGACAATATTTATCCTGATGATAATGATCATCGTTGCGTTTAACATTGTCGTTATAATTGCCAGTTTGCTTAAAATAAACATTTATCCCAACCCGTAAAAGCCCTCTAGGATGAATGTTCTAAAACCATTGAATAAATGTGCTTCATTTAATATATCCGGCTCTCCATTAATTTTTAAAGGAGTTCACAATTAATTACATAAGAATTGTACTACAAAAGTATTATAATTAAAATTTATATTATACATATTAACAGAAAAAAAATCGTATCGGGTTTGTGTGAAGGATTACAATGAAATGCCTATTTTGTGAATCAGAAAAGATAGAATTTAAGTGTGAAAGATGCAAATCAAGTTTTTGTATCAACCACATGGCAACTACGGAACAATGGGAATGTAAGAAACACGAAATCACAATGACAAAAGCAAATGCAGTTGAACAAAATTACAAATGCACAGTTGTTGAAAACAGTACTTGTCCAGAATGCAAGTCGCTACTAAAACTCGAAAGGCTTTCTTCTGGCCAGTATTATTATGAGTGTACGGACCCAAAATGTGCCTGGAACTCATATTTAAAAACACCAGGATTATTCTTTCCAACAAAAGAAAAATTAGTCAGGGAAGGACAAAGATATTCACTTCTTAAAGGTTTTAGACTATGTGGTAAAAGATTGAAAGAAAAAGAGGGAAAGGATATTTGTCCCAAGTGTTTTTTAGATCTTCTAAGAAGAAGTCCAGTGACGAGCTTTGACACAATAAAAAGTTCATTCAATATTCCTCCTCAGGATTTTACCAAACTCATTAATGAATATATGGAAGAAGAGCGCATTTATGGAATAATCGATCCACAACATCAAGTATTTCATTACATTTCCGATGATATTCGCGAGAAGATTCTATCTAAATTTCACGAGGAAGGGATCGTCAAAGTTAAAGATTTAGGCATTATGCTGGATATGAACACTCAAATTACGCTCCGAGTGATTTATAAAGTAATTCGCAAGTATCAAATCAAGGGTTCTTTTTCTCAAGATAAAGAAACTTATTACACGCAAAACTACATTACATCCACATTTATCAAAATGATTAATGAAAAAGGTAGAATCGCCCTAAGCGGTCTTGCTAAAACTTTTAACATTCCTGATGCTCAAGCAAAATCTTTCTGTGTGAATTTGATGCGTACCAACGAGATTAACGCCTTCTTTGCCGATAAAGGAAATGAAGTAATAACGGCAAATAAAATCTCAAGTGAAATTAGGGGTTTTGCAAAAAAAAACGGCATTTTCGAGCTATCCAAGCTTGCGAGGAGATTAAAAATAGCTATAGAGCTAGCAAGAAAAAGCTTACATAATCTTATAAAGAAAGGATCTATTAAAGGAATCTTTACTCAAAGGCGTGAGTTTGCAACGGAGAAATACCTTCAAGAAAAAATACGGGAGCTCGCAAAAGCTTATCGCACAATGCCATTAAAAGAACTCTCGAATCGATTAGGAGTTACGGAAACGAGCATTGAAGAACTCCTTGCAAAGTTGATTGGAAAGGGGGATATTGATGGCTACATTGACATGCATAAGAGATTATTCGTAGCCTATGCGGTCTCAAGTTACCGGGAAGAAAAAAGTGAACAACCTCCTAAGATCCTAGAAACGAATTCAATTAAGGATGAAATTGAATTGGTAAGGGAATACGATTTTATTGGAGGACAACTTCACTTTAAGGTAGTAGTAAGGAATAATGGAGATATGGCAATTCATAGCGTTAAAGTCCTTTTAGACGTCCCATCGAGCTACAAGGTAAAAGAATCCCTTATCAACATTCCGGTTATAGAGCCTGGAAATTCAAGAGGCGTTGATTTTTATTTAGAACCCCATGAATGTGGTATCTCTTCTAT
>JBHLMB010000137.1:0-6841 GCA_048938565.1 Promethearchaeota archaeon
GTCTAGTTCTGAAATAATCCAAATTGGACTTGCCCACGCCATGTGATTTTCTTTCATAAAAACTCTCACATAATAAAATACGAACAATTCTCTTTTCTTCGAATGTTTTAGCATAATTTCATTAATAGGTTTTGAATCTTTTAACTTAATTTTAAATGTCCTTTCTTTAACTTGAATTAATTTAAAAATTTCATTATTTCTTACGATTTCAATCTTATTTATTAAATTAGGACTAATCAACTTAAGTTTTATTTCTCGCTTGTATTTGATTGCAGGATTATCTTTTAACCGAATTATTTCTCCCATAAAAAAATTATTCAAGTAAAATTCGATGATGATCCTTGGTCCAGTGGAGCCATATGTTTTTCTTGTTATAAATGCGTTCCAAATATCCCTTTTCTTGAGGTTTTCAGCCCATACTGCCATTATTCCTGAAGGATAGAGACCATTATCGGGATCAATCGGTCCTGAAGGATAAAAACCGTAATGGTCGTCTCCTCCTGCTGTAAATCCTAATTTATAACCCTTTTTCAAGGCATCTTGAATAAAGCTCTCTTTCCTTTCTAGAATAGGGCCGCGTTTTAAAGCGTACTTTCCAAACCCATAAAATTTATACCTTGGAGGAAGGGGATTGCCATCAACATATGAATATTCTTGATTACCCCATGTAGAATATATTTCGACTAATCTCTCTATCTCGTTGTTGAAGTAATCCCAATTTCGAAAACCTGGTCTTAAAGCAGAATGATGAGAGATTAACAATACATCTTTTTTATAAGGCAATAGACTCTTGATCAATTTGTGAACGGAATCATATTTTTCCATTTCTGAGCGAAAAATGGGAACATTTTCATTAAAATGATAAATACAGATATCTCCATTGCCTGAATACCACGATCCATATTCATAAGCGAAAATGGAGATAAAATCTCCCTCTTTATTGTGCTTTTTGACAATAGATTTGATTTCCTTAAAGTCATCATTAGTTGTTTCATAAAGATGATCATGTTCTGTACTAGTCCCAAAATCAAGCCCAGCTTTCTTTAAATTGTTAAAATAATCGTCTAAATCTAACATTCCATCGCTTTTATTCGTATGACCGTGAATATATCCCCAGTATAACTTTTTTCTTAAAGGCTTTTTGCGAATTTCAAAAATATTTGAAATGAAGATGCGATCTTCAATCTTACCTTGTAATTCATACAACCCTACTTCTATAGGGCTGGTTGTGTATAATTTGTATAGACCTTTATCTTTTATTTCAATAGAAATATCTTGAATTAAGATTTTATCTCCTTTTTTGGATTTTTGAACAATAGATAAATGATCGTTAAAGTCCTCTACAATATTGTTGTAAACATCTTCAATTCTTATTAAGGTTCTAAATCTTTCTCCAGGGGAAATGATCGATGGACAAATTAAGGTGGCATGATCGAATTTTTCGTTACAAACTCGTATGCAAGGAGGATTTTCAATTTTATAATAGCCTACACCAAAAATTTCAACTAATATTTCAATTTTTTTGTGTTGTTCCGCAATAGATTGAGCAAGAGTATTAAAAACTTCAAATTTTAGTTTAGTTCCCTTAGCAATGCCTTCCTCATTACATAAAATAAATTTAATTTGCAAATCTTTTCCCACAAATAACAACGGGAAAAATTTTATGGGTGTGGCACTCGTTAATTTCGCAAAACCTTTTCTACTTGGATTGTTTGGCTGCAAAAAGTACCAATCGTTTTTATTGTTTCTTCCTCCGCGAAAGCGAAATATGATAGAAGATTTATCTGGTAAGGAAATGTCAAGGGAAAATAATATTGCAATATTGCAATACTCTCGGACTTTCACGGTATTAGGAATAATCATTAAATCCTGTAGAATCACACCTTGCATTATTAAAGTTAAAGTTGTGATGATACAAATAGATAATTAATTACTCAAATTGAAGATTTAAACTCATAAGAAAATCTTATAGATGTCCCTCACGAATAAGCCTTGTTATTAATTTAAGCTTTATTTCGTGTAGACTTGAATATGGTTGTTCTTTGGAGGAAAATTTATCCTTGTGTTCTAATTTTGTTATTTTACCTATTTCATTATTTAGATGATTATTCATAACATAAGCCATTTATCATAATAATAAAAAGGGTGAGTGTTATTATGATGTCATTCCCAAAATATAAGAATATAATTATTGTGCTAATTTAAGAAAATCCGCATCAGTTATAATTCCTATAAATTGGTCATATTCTTTAACCAAGACAGCAGGATAATTTGAAAGCAAGTTCGAAATTGCTTTTATCGACCAAGATTTTTCTATCTCTGGAAATGGTAGTTGTTTTAGATCTAAAACATTAACATTTTTCAAATCAGGATTGTCAGCAATAAATTTCTGGATTTTTTTGGCCGTGAGACTACCAAGATTTTGATTCTTATCCAATATTGGTATTTGAGATAGATCGTGTTGATTCATTAAATCTATTGCGTTTTTTATGCTTGATTGCGAATTTATTGATATTATTTGACGAGTCATTATCTCTTCAGCGATTTTGTAAATATTATTTTTTCTAATTCTCTCTTGTTCTAAAAATTCGAAAATTTTTTTAATTTTAGAATAGGGTGGATCCATGTCCTTGTTTTCGATCCGAGAAATGGTTGATTGAGGGATATTAAGAATGCGGCCCAGTTCCTTTTGACTAATATCTAATTTAAGACGCTTTTTTTTAATCTCATCTTGTTCGGGGAATTTTATCGTTTTTTCTCACTTTGGACATATAATTTTAGAGCATTTCTCATGCGTTTAAAGCATATTTTTCATCTTTAATATTTATAAGTCAAATATTATTTATTAATTTAATTTTAATAAATCTATTATAATGCACTGAAAGTAAAAAGGTGATAAGTTGACTAAGACATATGCAGAAATTAACGAAAAAATTAAAAATGGTACAGCTGTTGTATTGACAGCAGAAGAAATGGTAAAATTCGTAGAAGATAATGGAACATCAGTAGCAGCGGAAGAGATAGACATTGTTACAACTGGAACATTTGGCCCAATGTGCTCAAGTGGTGCCTTCCTGAATTTTGGACACTCTGATCCTCCAATAAAATTTGAACATATCTGGCTTAACGATGTACATGCATATCACGGGAACGCTGCCGTCGATTGTTATATCGGGTGTACGAGAATGGCAGATGTGAGTCCTTTCGAATACGGTGGAGGGCATGTTATTGAGGATCTCGTGGCGGGAAAGCCTATAAAGTTACGAGGAAATTCATATACTACAGATTGCTATCCCTTGGCGGAAATTAGCACGGAATTTACAATTGACGATATCAATCAAGCAATTTTATGCAATCCTCGAAACGCTTACCAAAGATATATTTGCGCTGTTAACAGCACGGATAAAACATTGTACACTTATATGGGAAAATTACTACCAAATTTCGGAAACGCTCATTATACAGGAGCAGGTGTTTTAAGTCCATTAAGCAATGATCCTGATTATGAAACAATAGGAATAGGGACCAGGATATTCCTTGGGGGTGGAATTGGATATGTAATAGGGGAAGGAACCCAACATAGTCCTTCCAATCAATTTGGAACATTATTTGTCAAGGGAGATCTAAAACAAATGATACCTGAATATCTCAAGGGGGCAACTTTTGAAAATTACGGAACAACTATGTTCGTAGGACTTGGAATTCCAATACCAATATTAAACGAAGGATTAGCAAAAAAAACAGCCATAAGCGATAAGGACTTAATTACAGATATCATTGACTATGGTGTTCCTCGAAAAGATAGACCAACGATTCGACAAGTCAGTTATGAAGAATTGAAAAGCGGAAAGGTGGAAATTAATGGCAAGAAAATAAAATGCTCATCTCTTTCGTCGTTTTATCACGCTAGAAAAATCGCAGAAACATTAAAAACTTGGATTAAAAAGGGTGATTTTTATCTAAATCCTCCGGCTGAAACATTATCAACAGATAGGACATTTAAACCTATGAAAGTCTCATCTGAAATCAAGTTTGTAAAAGATCTTCGAAAAAAAGCAGAAATTTGCTATCATGACTGTGATATAAAAATTGTAGCCGAAAAAATAATTGAAAAGAACATCAACCATATAGTCATTACCGATAGAGAAAACTCATTAAAAGGTATTGTAACTAGTTTTGATATAACAAAAGCAATTGCGAAAGAAAAATCAAATCTTGCAGATATTATATCAAAAAAGTTAATAACTACTCAGGATAACGAACCAATCTCAAACGCCGCAAGAAAAATGAAGATTAATAACATATCCGCATTACCTGTTATAGACGATGATAATAAAGTCGTGGGGATAATAACATCGGAGGAGTTGATGTAATAATGGCAATTATAAATGTTACAATTCCATTTGGAATCATCAAAAGTTTGAGCGACTATTCTAAAGTCGTAAATGAAATTTTAAAAGAAGATATTTCTTTGAATATCTTGAAATTTTCCACGGATACAAATGGTATTAAAATGCTATTGGACTTACCAGAAGATAAAATAAAATCTATTACGGAATCTCTAAAAAAGAGAAACATCTTAGTAAATAATAAGGGAAGGATTTCAATTGATAGAGAAAAGTGCGTAGATTGTGGTGGTTGCATATCATTATGCCCAACAGAAGCATTACATTTTGATACTAATTTTCAACTGAAATTTTCGGAAGATAAATGTATAGGATGCAATTTGTGCCTTGACTCTTGTCCTCGTCAAGCAATTGAACAAAATTAATTTTTAACAAATCTTTTTTATTTATTATTAATTTTCTATTCTTTAACCATTAATACTATTTCGTAATTATTGAAGATGTCTATTGAAATAATGTAAATTATGAATGAATTAATTTTAGATTGCTTCTTGAAGTATTATTATTAATTTGAATATCAGTGATTTGTAATGGTTTCAAAAATATCATGAATTCGTGGGGAATTCTTTCTGAGAGAAACGCATCGTTCCTCTTCGCAACCCCTCAAAATCGAAATCAATTCATTTATGTGAATTGTAGGTATTTCCAGCTCCTCGCCAAAATATTTATTCATCTTTTCCCTATACTCAGGCTTGCTTAATGTGAATAAACATGTTGGACATGGCATTAATAAAAAATCAGCACCAACATTTTCAGCACTTTTAAGCTTCTTATAAGTGATCTCTAAGGCTTCTTTGGGATGTATTACTATCTGACTTGCACCCCACCCACAACAGCTCTCCTTTTCTTGATAATCGACTGGAGTACCTCCAAAGAGAGTAACTAATTCATCTAATTTTGTCTTATTTCCCACATAATCTTTAGATGATTTTTTATCCCTAGCTAAATTAAGATAGTGACATCCATAATGAATTGCGACCTTTAAATCTTTCAAGTCGTATTTTAGTGTTTCAATTAAGTCTTTTTTTATAAGATACAAAAAATCTAAGTCGTGTACGAGTTTAAGATTAGGTTTTTCCAGTATCTCGTATTTACCAGGATAAGATTCGGTACCAATTTTTGATTTTACTCCTTCAAGAATGATTTTTGTTTTTTGCTTGACTTCATTGTTTTTTAAGAAATCTCTTCCTCGTAGAAGCGAATTATAGCACCCATTGCAAGAGGAAATTAAAATATCGGCTTGTTCGTTTATTTCATTGAGATTTCGTTCATTAATGGCACAAAACTGAGCCCTTGTTATTAAATTTCTCTGGAAAAAGGTTCCACTACAACATGATTGATTATCACATGTCTTGACATCTAATCCAAGATCCGTCAGTAAATCCTCGATTCCCCATCTCACTCCTGGAAAATACTTTTCTAAACATGCTTTAAAAAGACAAATCCTTTTATCCTTGAAAAAATCCAAGACATTATCACCATATCTCTTTTGGATTTCTTCTATATCCAAAACTAAATTGTTCACGATTTAAAATGCCTCAATTTTTATTTTTTGGTTTGATTTTATCCCTACCACGTCTTGATTGCCCCGCTTTAAAAACATATTTAATTCGGGCAAAATTGCAAATCTCGTTAAGTTCTTTGACCCTTTCGTTGGATATTGGAATCCCTAATGGTTCTTCTAACACTGTACCATTTGTCAAAAATCTCTCCGCCATCTCAATGTACTTTCTTAGATCGTTATAGCGAGGACCGAATCCTTTTTTAAAAGACTCGTTTCTCAAATTTATGATGAGCAAGGGCATGTTAATACCTTTTCGGGGACACACTCTCTTGCAACGTTCACATAAAAAGCAATACCAAATATCAGAATCGCTAAGAACAGTTTCATCTCCTCTAAGAACTTGACCTATAATTTTTCTAATATTAAATTTTGAAATTTTTGACGCTGGACAATCTCCCACGCACTTCCCACACGAAATACATTGCACAATATTCTTATTTTCTTCGATATCATCTATTAATTCCTTGAACAATTCATCATTCCATTCAGAATCAGATTTAATAGGCCCATTCACCATAACTAAACTCAATAATATAGATCTTTATGGGAAAAATCGTTAATCATTATAAAAAAACTATTAGTTTTTTTTTATAAGTAATTCACCATTTCTGAAAGATATTATAAATGAGATAGTACTTTATAGAATGTTTTATAATAATTCAATTCCTTTTTTTTTCAAGATCAGATATACGCCCTTCTAGTAATGTCGTGGTTTCAATAAGATTATTTATCTTTATGTTGATTTCTTTAATTTGATGTTGAAGAGCCCCTAACTGATCTAATGCCCAATATCTAATCGAAGATTCTTTCGTTGATTCTGTTAGCCATTGAAACATATTTGTAATAAAGTTTCTGTTATACATTTTGTTAA
>JBHLMB010000138.1:0-6835 GCA_048938565.1 Promethearchaeota archaeon
TCACAATGACGCTGAAGTCGTCCGTTTCCTGATTCAAAACTATTATTTAGACCATATGGAAAAACAGGAACTAGCAGCAATGAAAGAATTGGAAGAAGATAGTGTACTTATAAAGAAGTTTATGGACAAGTATGGTGAAGAATGGCGAAAATTAGGTGAATGAAAATTACTTGGGAGCCTTCTGTTGACTATATAATAGCTCTTTTTAACGATCAAATAAAATCAGGGACATTGATGAATCGGAAAGGTCTAATGTCTACCTTAGACAAGGTAAAATGGGGCCTTCCCTTTAAAGGTCAACCTTCGATTTGGGAAAAAGTAGCAATACTCTATAAGGATTTAATTGATGGACACTACTTTTCAGATGGAAACAAGAGAATTGGATCTTTAATGGCATATATTTATTTATCAAAAAATGGATTTGAATTTTCACCTCCCATAGGAGAAATACTGAGTTTTACATTGGAGGTTGCCCAAGGCACGAAATCAGAAAAAGAAATACTTGATTGGTTTAAAACAAATTCACGAAAAATTGAGTAAAATTTTTCATTAATGACAAGCTAGTCAATTCAGAATATAATCATGAAAATTAATAGAGGCTATTCTCAAGTAATTGATGATCAATTCACACTACAGGTCGCTACGGGTAGCAGCAACAATATACAACTGCTTTCTCGTATTCTAGAGTTAAATATTCTCGTCCATGGAGAAGGAGTTAAAGAATATATTGAAGATATTTTCGTGGTACATCCAAGAAGAGAAGATGTATTATGGTTCTATATAGAAGAAAATAGTACAGGTAAAATAATCTCTTGTCTTACCATGTTCCCTCTTGAATGGAAAATTGAAAATTTAATATTTCCGATTTGTGAAATGGGATTCGTAGGGACTTTAGAACCATATCGAGAAAGTGGATTCATAGGGAAACTAAACGATGTTTATGAGAAGGCTATGGATGAAAGAAAATATGTATTTTCGGTGATAAGGGGTATACCTTATTATTACAGGCGTCTTGGTTATGAATTTGTATTTCCATTAGATGATCGAATCTCTTTTTCTGTGGAAAAAATCCCTGATGACGAATTAAATAATCTCACGATTAGAAAAGCTACATGTCAGGATATGGAATTTATAAATAGATTATATGATGAATTTTATAAGCAATTTTATGTTGTGAATAAATTTGACAAAGAAGGTTTTATTTATCGTTTTTTTAAAGACAAGTATAATGCTGATAGATTAACCACATACATATTGGAAGAAAATGGGCAATCAATATCATATTTCTCAATTGGAATGTCATACGACAATAAAGCCTATACAATTAATGTCCCTCAACTAAATTACCCCCAAAAGATTAAAATTCTTCAATTTGTTAAGCATATCCATGAGAGCAAGAACAGCTTAGATATGGAACTGCATGTAAGACACGATTCTGAATTTGGAAAATTAATATTTCAGCTTGGAGGTGTTGCCCTTCAACGTTACGGTTGGCAACTTAAAATCCCAAATTTAAAATTGTTCTTTCAATCAATAACATCTATTATAGAACAGAGAATTCAGAACTCAATATATCGGGACATAACAAGAAATCTAATAATTAGTAATTATCGGAATAATATTGAATTATCGCTTGTTAGGGGGAAAATTACTAAAGTAAGGCAATATAAAGGATATCCCAATGAAGAAGAATGTGATCTTAGAATTCCCGGGTCGATGTTATTTAAATTACTTCTCGGTGATAAATCTCTAGAAGAAATAAATTACATTATAGATGATGCCATGGTAAAGCCATCTTCAAAAATGTTGATAAATATAATGTTTCCAAAAAAGGTCTCATATCCTGATACTTATTACTAAGAAACCTTATCTACATATAATGTTCAAGTAATGATTAAAATAATGAATAAAAGATATTAGATTACTAGATTGGTGCTTTTTTACTTTTGCTAAAGAAATGTTGCCATATTTTTTTTTAAAATTTTACTCATTCCTTAGTATGTAGAAAAAAAACTTTTGATGATTCTGTAAAAATTTTGGACGAAAATAATAAATTCTCAAGAACAATATAAATTAATACATTATGTAGTGAAGCGATTCACCAATTTATATTTTACTTACTGCAAATGGCTCAAGATCCAAAGCTTCAAATAATCCATCATTCGCTTCAATTGTCCTAAAAAAAAAAAGTGCAATTCACCCTCTTCAACATTTTGTCCATTTCCATAAATGTTCGCCATATTATAAAGCCTAATAAAATTCTCATAATGTAGTGCTATCTTATTTTCTGCGTAATCCCTTGCGATTAATAGCTCGTTTAGAGTAACTATTCTTCAAAAAACCTTACCCATGATCATTTTTATAAACTTTCTGCCTATAGCTTTTATAGAATCCTTAATTAGTTCTTTCCTTCCTATTTTCCCAGCCTTGTAGTCTTGCCATTTATCCTTAATTTTCTCAAAATCAGAAGCGAGATGGGATTTTAAATACTCCTCAAGATTATCGGTTTTATCAAAAATTTGATCTATATTTACTATTATATCATCAAGCTTTAATTCTAATTGATTATGAGCTTCTCTAAATTGATTTCTTAAAGAATCTATTTGCTGCTTGATTTGATCGGCTTTTTTAAAATCTCCTTTGATTTCTAAATCATCGAATTTTTCTTGTAATCTATTTATCTGTTCTCTTAATTTAATATTATTTCCTTCAATTAAATCATATTCGGCGATCTGATTACTCAGTATTTTACTTACTTCGTTTATAATTGTCTCTTTAATGTCTTCTTGCCCTACCTCAAGGACTTCAAATTTATCAATTGCGGTCCTTCTATAATCTTTAAATTCCTCCATTAAATCAGATAAAGCTCCCATTTGAACTTGCTGGTTCTCGCTAACCACGGTAGCAACTAGCGTCTTCACACCCCTTATTTCCATTATCATCGATTTTAACAAAATATCTAATCCATTGCGAGTTAGTCCTGCCATTTCAATTGAATCTTTAGTTGAAGAAACTGTACTCATTGTCATTCGATCTTTTATCATTTGCATGGCTTTATCTTCAGATATTTCATCCTTTAATTGAATTTGAAGAGTTTTTTTATCTTTAACTTGGAATTTTTGATCGAATTCTTCTCTACTTATCGCTCGAGGGGTAATATATTTACAAGATTGAATCTGGAACGGTTCCATTTTTTCAATTTGAAAATTCCCCTTCGGATCTTTAAAGTCAATGCTCGCATTAATTTCAGTATCAGCACATACTTCACAGAATAAATAATAAATAGCAGTACTAAATTTTTGGGGTGCAATATCGCCTATATTTATTTGAGTAGAGGGTGTTTTTTTATCTAATTTTAGCGTATGGGGAAGTAAGATCTTTACATTAGTATTGGTTATAGCGTAATTAGATACATTTTCAATCCTTATAAAAAATTTAAAACTATCTCCCGCAACTTCAAATCCTCTAGAAATCTGAACGATAGAAGGAACTTCCTCTGGTTTTGGAATAATTGTAGCAGCTTCCTTCTTAAAAATTAGAAGATCATCCCTAACATGAGCATTTAATTCCTTATTATATATCATATTTTCAATTATAGGTTTAAGTTTCTCTATGCTAATTTTTGTTTTCATGGAAATATCTTCAAATTTTATTTCCTCGTATATAGATTTTACTTTTTCAATGCATCTTTTAACTTCAGCTTTATTTATCACAGGATTCTCTTCTATACAATATTTCACTAAAGCTTGGGGATTTTTAAATTCACCTGTATATTTTACACCCCCAAATTGCTTTTTTGCTTGTTTGTAAATGGGATTCTTATAGAGATTCAAATAAGTTAACTTTTTTAAGTTTCCTAAGCCTTTAATTTCGGTAATTTGATTATTAGCAAGATATAACTCTTTTAAATTAACAAGTGCCTCAAGGCCTTCAACTTTAGTAATTTGATTATTGCTAAGTAATAATTTTTCTAAGTTTTCAAGTTTTTCAAGGCCTTTTATATCGGCTATATCTTTAATATTCTTATTTGATAAATTAAGAGTTAATAGGGAACTTTCTTTTCCAATATATACTTCATATTTCTTACCATTATATTCTATCGACATTTTCAATCATCAAAAAACCATTTTTTTTAGTAAAGAGGATTATTATAATTTTTTATCAAAATGCATTCAAATATAAATTTATAATAGTTTTGCCATTACATTCATACAAGCTCTTTCTTGCAAATTGCCTCTTTCTTTCATTATAATAAAATTGAGATTCAATTCCTATTCTTTTAAACTTATAAATTGTTTTTCGGAAATTGTATATTTAAAGTCCTTATTATTGAGTGTTTACTGACTTTGAGGTGCGTTCACTTTCTCGTAAAAGATATACGATTATTAAGAACAAAATTCCTATCAATATTATTAAAATTATATTAAAGGTGAATTGATTTGTGACAATGGATATTAAATCTTTAATAAATTTATCTGAGTCCCCTAAGGACAAACCTTCTGTTATTGTAGAGGGTATAATTGAAATGTAAATTAAGCCAATAATAAATATAACAAAAAGAATTGTTATTGCTATGATTAGATTTTTCTTCATAATTATCATTGAACTTATAGATTTCTTATTTATATGAAAATTATTCTCCTATATTTAAATATTTCTTTTATTGAGTCTTTATGGATTTTGAGGTGCGTTCACTTTCTCGTAAAAGATATACGATTATTAAGAACAAAATTACTATCAATATTACTAAAACTATATTAATAATCAATTGAGCCATAAAGATTTTGGTCTTTATAAAGTCTTCATATATAGGAACCAAATTAATTGCTATCAAGTATTCACCTGCAATATAGTAAGGGATAAATATTAGGATACATAAACCTATTACTAATATAACAAAAAGAATTGTTATTGCTATGATTAGATTTTTCTTCATAATTATCATTGAATTTAGAGATTTCTTATTTGTATGAAAATCATTCTACTATATTTAAATATTTCTTTTATTGAGCCTTTATGGATTTTGAGGTGCGTTCACTTTCTCGTAAAAGATATACGATTATTAAGAACAAAATTACTATTGATATTACTAAAACTATATTAATAATCAATTGAGTCATAAAGATTTAATCGTTGATTTAATCCTTAATCGGTAGGTTCAAGTCGTAAAATTAGCTAATGCCCTCCGCTTTAGCCTTTCTCAAGCAGCTCTCGCATTAGAAGCTATATGTCCCAATATGTTTAACCTCAGTGCTATTTATATCAAAAATATCCTAACTCGTTAAATTTAACCTATTTTTGAAACCGTTTCAAGAATTCACTTCTTCTTCGCTTTCGGAATGCGAATCGATTCGATAACGGAAGGTTCTTTATTTCGGAGAATTTAATTATATCCTATTGATAAGTAATGATCTCCAATCCTTCAATTCTCTTGAAATGCTCCTTATTTCTCGTGATTATTCTTTTGATCCCGTTTGCTAGCATGATACCAGCAATTAACACGTCGTTATCGTCTATTTTTTGACCTTTCGACTCTAAAGCGTCGTAAATACTTGCCGCTTTTTCAACCTCCTTGAATCCCAGCGAAAAAATCTCCATGTGTCTGATGAATTCCATCCAAGGTTTATATAGTTGCTTATACCTCCGTTCAGAAATTTTTCTTTTAGTCCTTTCAAATCCGATATTCATTTCGTAAACGGTTATTGAGGATATGTGAAACAATTCTTCACGTGTTTCTATTATCTTTTTTAACGCGTCGTTTCCATTTAAATAATCAATACAAGCAGAAGTATCCAAGAGTATCATTTGAGGTCCTCTAAATTCGATTTATTCCAGCTTCGTCCACTGCGAGCGGTCAATCCGTCCCAAATTTCTTTTTCTTCTTTTGAAAGGTCCCAAGCGCCAAACGATTTATCTACTGAACTTTTTTGTATCCTTAAAAGTCTCAGGAATAAATCTGAAAAACTTTCGTTATCTCCTTTTATTTTCACGAGCTTGTCGTATACATCCTTCGTAATGCTAATATTTTTGGAGGTCATTTGTATGCATATACACATGCACATATTTAAAGACTTACCTTTCCTTTTTCAAGCCTTTCAAATCGTCTATCGAGTCTTTTATTCTTAGGGTCAGAGAATAGTACGAAATGGAACCCTCCGCCTTGGCCTTACTCAACCAGCATTCGCATTGAAATCCGTCTGGTCCCAATCTATGGCACCTCCAGCCTTTGCTTTCGTCGAAACGAAGGGATAATTCGTGCCCGCACTCGCAACATGTGTCCTTATCGTTCACTTTCTTTCACCCTGGCACGCATTTAATATTTATTTGAAATAATCCACAAATGGGTTTCTATAAATATGGAATGACGCACAAGAACGCCACGGTCTCTGTTCCCTCGTTCGCGTACCCATGAGGCTCGTTCGATGGTATGAAGAGCACGTCTCCGGGGTTGGCTTCAACTTTTTCTCCATATTCGTCGATTAAAATGCAAGAACCCTCTAAAATATAGATATGATGCTCCTCAGGATGGGAGTGAACACCAATTTGCCCTCCTGGTTTGATTTCGAACCTTCGAGTGGCATATCGCTCAGAACCGTCTTCCTTGGTCACGAGCCACCGTATTGTTGTCTTGGTTGCGTTTGCTTTCGTCATTACTTCCTCTGTAATGTCCTGAAAATGTTTCTTTATCATGAGCTTGTGGAATTCAAGCTAATAAAAAAACATTATTAAATTTATGAGAGAAGGTAATTTTTAAATTCCCTTTATGGGATTTAAATTTTATTCGCTCGGTCAATTCTGTTAGGAAATGGCAATCGAATACGGGCTCAACCCGGAG
>JBHLMB010000139.1:0-2977 GCA_048938565.1 Promethearchaeota archaeon
ATTACGTACCAAGGAACTTAAAGAAGCGGTTGAAAATAGCAATAGAATCTCAGAAGAATTATCTAAAAATTCAAAATTTAAGACCAAACTGATGGAGATAGTATCCTATGAGTTACGAGATTCTTTAAATGTCATTTTTGGATTTAATCAATTGTTACAGGAGCAAGAAATTGGAAATTTAAACGCAAAACAACTAGAATATCTTAAAGATATCGAATCTGCCTCTTCTAGCTTATTAAAAATCATAGATCATTTAACTGAAGCATCAATGATTGATTCTAAAACTATAACTCCTAAAGTTGAATAAAATTAGAGAAAACTATATTATTTTTTTCAGATTCTCAATTTTTTCTCGATAATCTTTTTCATAAGAATAATCTCCAGAATCAATGCATAAATTATATATCTTCTGATAAATTTCGAGAGCTTTCTTATGATCTCCCATTGATAAAGCATTTTCAGCTTCTTTTTGAAGTTCGGTTCTTAATGTGAATGATTTTAATAAAGGAGACACTTTTGGATCAATTTCTAATAGCTCGGCAATAATTAGGATCATTTTCTCCTTATTATCTGGATCTATTGCAACCATAGGGTATGCTTTTAGTCCAATTAGATTTTGAATCGTATCTATTTGAATTGAAGTCGATAAATCCTGTTTATTGCATATTATTGCAGAATTTGAATCTGAGGCTTCCTGTTTGATCAAATCTATGAAACTCCTACTTTTTTCCACATTTTCAAAGGAAGAGTCTGAAATTAATAAGACGACATCACTTTCCCTAATGAATTTTTTCCACAATAATTCATATTGTTCTTGACCAGCAAAATCCCAAAGCTGAAAATGCAATTTTCCAAGCTTTATTGTCGATATTTCACCATTAATGGTTGGAATGTGCTTAGTTGGTAGTTCTTCTTCCTTAATGAGGTTTGATATAGTCGTTTTTCCTACACCCGCATATCCCACTAAGGCTATTTTTGTATGCATTTCTTTATGAATCGTGTCAACTACGATATCAAGATTTTCGTCTGAATAAAAGTTTGAATCCCTTTCTATTGCTTTCCCGTGAAAATCTAACATGTATTGCCTGAGTTGATACAGCTTAGTTTTCATATTATCAAAATTATCTTTAAGACTTGTAATGAACAAGATCAATAATCCTAACTTTTTTTCCGTAATGAATGATATTTTATATTTAAAGAAATCATAGTACCCTATTTCTTCTTGATATTCTGAAAAAGCATCTTGTTGAATTTTAGATAGTATGTTTTGAAATAGGAGATCATCTAATCCTCTAGCATAATTCCTTTGATACAATATACCTTTTTTGGAAGTAATATAAATTTGGCGTAACATAGTAATTCCTCCTTTTAAATTCTCAGTTAACTTAAATCAAGGATTTTTTGTTTAATATCAACTATTAATTCTTGGATTTTCTTGTTATCAAGTTTTTGAGAAAAGATAATTATTCTATTAAAATAATCACCGATTTCACTAATATCGTCAATACCACTAAAAAAGTAAACATTCTGTATTTCTATAGTTTTAGGAAAGTTATCGCTGTTTATTGTGGTCTCTTCTTTTTTGAGAAAATTGTTAATTTTTTCGTGAAATTCAGGGATGAATTTGAAGTTAAAATCGTTAGTCATTATTTGGCTTACGATATTTTTTTTATTATTTGTGATGAAACATATTGTATTTGTTAAATCGTCAAAAAAAGAATCAACTATGGTTTTTAATTCAGAAATTACTTCCGATAAATCATTAAGCGTGTTATAAAATGCATTAAAAACGGTATGTAGGAGATCGGGATGAATGCTAGTAAAATAAATTTTAATTCTTTTAGGTAATTCTAATTTTTCAAGTAAAAGTGTTTCTAGCTTGAAAAGCTTTGCATTGTCAACTTGGGGAATTAAATCAATTTTATGGAAAAAGACAATTATTTCGGCACCAAAGTCCTTTTTCTCATTAACATCATAGATCTGTTTCAAATCGTTAATTACAAGATCTTGGTCTGATAACCATATATTGTAATCAAAAAGATAAATTAACTTGCTAGTATCACCAAAGATATTATCCTGAAGGTCCTGATCAGATAAATATGAAGATAATGATTGTCCAGCTGTATCAAGCACGCTAATCTTCAAGTCCAAAAAATCATAAGTCGCAAATTTCTTACCAAGAGTGCTTTCTAATGGAAAAAGAGCTAATATATTTGGGTCTTCGTTTTCAAAAATTACTTTTATAATCGTCGTTTTCCCCATTGAAGGCCTTCCTAAAAATAATACTTTTTTTAACATCGGCTTTCGCATAATTGTATTTCTTCTTACTTTTTAGTACATTCTTTAAAATACTATAAATTCTCTATTTATAAACCTATTCAAAAGAAAAACAGCTTGATAATATAAAAAACATGAAGTATTTACAAGATTAAATATGATTAAAAATTGAAAAGTAATGTCACAATTAAAATTCGATATGATTGGAAAAGTCCAAAAAATGGACGATTTTATTTACTCTTGGAAAGATGCTGCACTTTATGCCGTTGGAATAGGAGCACAAGCCGAAGAGTTGTCTTTTGTTTATGAAAGAACACCAGGAGGTTTGAAAGTCTTTCCTAGTTTCGCCACCATTGCGGCAGGAAGCGCGCTTATTTATCCCGGGGAGATCGATTTTTCTCGTTTCTTACACGGTGAAATGTCAATCAAGTTATACCAACCCTTTCCAAGCGAAGCAATCATCAAGAGAGAAACCGAGATTGAAAACATATACGATAAAGGTAAGGGGGCACTAATAGTCGCAAAGTCTTCAGGTGTTCTACAAGACGGAACTCAACTCTACGATGCAACCTATGGTTTTTTTTACCTAGGGAAAGGGGGATTTGGTGGAGAAACTGGACCTAAGAGCGTGATTAAAACACCTCCCGAAGGGATAGCCCCAGATTTTTCTATTTCTTATCAAACAACCGAGAATCAGGCC
>JBHLMB010000139.1:2987-6771 GCA_048938565.1 Promethearchaeota archaeon
AACGGAGATCTTAATCCCTTGCACATTGATCCTGAATTTGCGAGAAGAGGAGGCCAAGAAAAGCCCATTCTTCATGGTTTATGCACTTATGGTTTTGCAACAAGAGCCATTGTATACGAGGCATGTAATGGGGACATATCTCGTTTTGAAGAGTTCACTGCTCGATTTACAAATGTCGTCTATCCGGGTGAAATTCTCACAATAGAGGGATGGAAAAGCGAAGATAGGTACATTGTCCAGGTTCGAACGGATCAAGTAGTCTTACTTGGAAGTGCGAGAGTAAAATCAGAGTAACCACCCACAAGCTTTTAAAATATTATTCTCTTTCTTATTAAACAATTAATCATAAAATAAAACCTTAGATCATGCCTTTAGTTAGAATAGAAATTAGAAAAGGAAAAAGAAGGGATTACAAAAAAGCACTCTTGGACGGATTACACGACGCATTAGTGTTTTCCCTTAAAATACCAGAACAAGATCGGACTCAAAGGCTTTACGAACTTGAACCTGAAAATTTCGAAATTATGAACTCGAAAACAGAAAACTACACCATTATCGAAATCACGATGTTTCAAGGCAGATCTCTCGACGCGAAAAAACTTCTATACAAAGAAATTATTAACAACTTATCCAAATCCCCAGGAATTAGCGGAAACGACATAATGATTGTAATCCACGAGCCTCCTTTAGAAAATTGGGGAATTAGAGGAGGAAAACCAGCAAGCGAAGTCGACCTTGGATTTAACTTGAAAGTATAATTACTGAATTTTGGGTTTAGTTTTATATGTTCCTTCTAAAAAACAAGCTTTTATGCATTTTCCACATACATCCTGATTCAATCCCAACGAAATTATAAATTTTCTGCATTTCTCGCGATAATCTTCAAGTCTATCCTTTTTTTCTAGTATTGGGCAGGCATTAATACAAGCCATACAATCTCCACACTGATTTTCAATTTTTTTTCCTTGAATTAATGGGAGATTACATAAAATAGAAGTAAAACGAACGGCAGGACCAAAAAGAGTTGTGATTAGCAATTCATTTTTACCACGCCAACCTATACCAGCATGTTCTGCAACGACTCTATGAGAAATCGTATGGGGAAAGTAATCCGCCACATAATCGACTTCCTCTGCTGGGACACCCGTCGTGGGAGGGAGGTTGAAGCCATCAAATCTGTTGGCTAATTTTGTACCAATTTCCCCTAGCATCTCATTGAGATGCGCGTATTCTTCTGCATATAGATTCCAACTCTCATTGTCTTTTTTACCGTTTTTCTTTATGTTAATACAATCAATGATCTTAGGGGGATAAAATATTCCTAGTGAAATGATGCTTCCCGAATTTTTGTATAAATCTAGGGATTGCCCGAGAACATTATTGAGTTTATCTTTTTGAACAGGCATCAATTCATTGTATACAGCAGAGAAATTAGCGATTCCAAAAATTCCTTTATACTCGTGATCATTTAAATAATCAAGAAATATCTCCTGAATCTGAGTTGTATTATTGAGTTTTTGAGTTTTTAAATCAATTTCTTTCCTCATATTAATAAATATTTCCTCCTTTTCTATTTAATATTATTATTTAAAGGATGATGGTACTCTTTTTATTTTTTCAATCAATTTTCGACCTTTAACCAAGGAGTATTTTTTATCAATTATTTCTTTGTATTTCTCTCAATCAAAAAAATCGAATGCTATAATGGATAAAGAGGATTATTCTTATCAGGAAAAAACGATTTAAATTCGCCCAAAACAAACTATAAATATCATCCTGCCTTAAATTATCACAATTAAACACAAAACAAAGTTGAAAAATAATGACAATTAGATTGAAGAATACTGTTTTATACAACACAACTTGGTTTTGGAAATGGCGTTGGCACGCTTAGAATGTGCGCAATGGTTGAACAATCTTTCTTATTTACTTAATCTATAAATAAACGATTTTCTTTTTCAATCTTACGATTGATACTATCTTTAACGACAGAAATAAATAAATAAAAAAAAAAATATAAATTTTAGAAAAAGGTGAAAAAAATATTAGAAGAAAACATTGAATTTGACATCCATATAGAAAAACTTGGAACTGTCGATAATTCCGATATATTTGGATTTTACAAGTACTTGATAAACAAGTATGATGTAAAGAATCACGTCTTGTTAGAATCCGCTTCAGAAAATACAAAAGAAGCGCTTTACAGTTTTATTGCCCTAAAACCCGATTTCATGCTTAAAATTCATAAGGAACATTTTGAAATTTACGACATCACGACCGAACGAGGAGAAAATATCAAGAATTATATCGAATCAAAGGATCCAGCCGAACAAAGACCCCATAATCCTCTCCCCTTTAAAGATAATGTAGAATATAACATGATTGCGTTAGACACCCTTAGCCACCTCACGCCTTATTCAAACTTGCCCTTTACGGAATTGTTTCCTAGAAACATATTCTATGGCGGCATGCTTGGATATATAGGATATGATGTTGTGGCACCTTATGTAGGCTATAAACCAATGAGTGATTTTCCAGACATTGTCATGGGATTGTATACAAAAGTCTTGGTATATTCTCATAAATCTAATTCGATATTCATGATTGATAATAGCGTAGATGATTATTCCAAGGACAAGGAGATTAGATATCAGCTAAGCTTATTTAATAGAAATCACTCTTCAATTAAGAAAAAGAGTTTTCCAACAGACATCGAAGAGATAGACGAATCGTGTTTCAGATCGAACACGAGCAAGAGTGCCCATAAAAAAATGGTGGAAAAAACTAAGGAACACATTTTCAAGGGAGATATCATTCAAGCCGTGATTTCAAGGAGGTTATACGCCGAAAGTAAAGTCGAACCCTTGGGTATTTATGAGATTTTGCGCAAGCTGAATCCAAGTCCTTACATGTATAACATTAATTTTGATAAAGTTCATGTCATAGGAAGCAGTCCTGAAGCACTTATTTCAAAAAATAAGGATATTCTTTCAACGGTTCCAATCGCAGGAACCGTGCGAAGAGGAAAAACACCTGAAGAAGACTTAACACTGGAAAAGCAATTGATCAATGACCCAAAGGAACAAGCTGAACACCTAATGCTAGTAGACTTAGCAAGAAACGACTTGGCAAAAGTTTCATATCCTGGAACGGTCGAAACTCACGAATTCATGACAATACAAAAATATCAAAAAGTTCAACATATTGTAAGTAAAGTTCAAAGTAAGAGCCCATTAGACGGATATCAAGTACTTAAGAGCGTTTTTCCTGCGGGAACTCTTAGTGGAGCTCCAAAAAAAAGGGCAATGGAAATAATTAACGAATTAGAAACGGAGTCAAGGGGACCTTACGGGGGAGGAGTAGGTTATTTCTCGTTTAACGGCGATATGGCCTTTGCGATAGCAATCAGGACATTATTTGGAAAGGACAACAAGTATTTCGCTCAAGCAGGAGGCGGAATTGTAGCTGATAGCAAGCCTCACGAGGAGTATTTAGAAACATACAATAAATTATATAGCGTGTTAAAATCAATTAAAATTGCGGAGGTAAGCGAACAATGAACATCTTATTCATAAATAATTACGATAGCTTCGTGTACAACCAAGTAAATTACATATGCCAGCTCTTACCGGACGCAAAGATCTTCGTGGAAGAAAATACGCTTTCAGTTGAAAAAGCATTATCAATGAATATAGATAAAATCATCATATCTCCAGGCCCAGGTCATCCTAAATACGACACTGGAACAGTAATCCCAATAATAAAAGAATTTTACAAAAAAATT
>JBHLMB010000140.1:0-6755 GCA_048938565.1 Promethearchaeota archaeon
AATGTATTTCTGTATCAGAAACTATGATTTTTTCTAAAAAGAAATTGAGATAGAAAAGATATTTCGTTTTTAATATAGATCTTTTTGTTCGTACCGTTCCCTTAAAGAAATTTCGATTCGTTAATTTTTTAACAATTGGAATGATGTCTTCTCTTAATTTTATATTCTCAGACAAATGACTTGATTTATATTTCTTAAGAATATCCGTGAGAGATACTATACTATTATTTTTTAACCTATTGTATAGTTCTTGAACAATTACTTGAGTTCCCTTGCTTAAATTTCTGATAAAATTTCTAAACTCAACGTGATTGTCCAAAATTCTAAGGTTAATCGTGTAATTCAGGTTTATAAACGATATTACTTCATCTATTCCATGTACAAGCCCAAAAGTGTTTTTTATTTGATTTAGATCGACATAGTTGTCCTGTTCTAATTGTTTAAACAAGACTCTTTCAATTTCTTGTATGAATTTCTCCCATATGATGGACATTAAAATTGTTAATTTCGAAAGTTCCATCAGCCTGATTGAATTTAGTTCACCAACGAGAATTTCTTGAAATTTTGAATTGATAAAAGAATATATTCCCATTGGATTGTAATCTAAAATCCACGAATAATTATTAAGGGCATACACCACCCAGAAAGTAGTATTGATCTGACCTTCAATTTTTTTAAAACTAAAACCCTTATTTTCCTTTTGATATTGATATAGATATTGGATTTCTTTATCCCGAACATCGAAATCAGTTTCTATAAATTTTGAACATAATAATTTGAACACGATCGTAGGCTCTCTTTTAAAATCTCCAATGATATTTCTAAACTCTTCTCGATTTGCTCGCACATCAATACCTAATAGTATTAATGCATCAAGGACGAAATATAATGTTCTTACTGTTGATGTTTTTTTGTCAATAGGACATTCCTTATCTTGGCAATGCAGGTATCCATTATTTCTTTTATGTGATGCTAGGAAATCAAGGACGGCTTTCCTAACATCGACTTTGCCCTTATGGCTTAGATATGTTTTCAAAACACCTAATAGCTTTAAACTCGCCAATGCAAAATAAGTAGACCAGATATCGGGATATTTTTGCCTTGAATTAGGAGAAAATTTAAATCCAATTTTATCTCCTAAATTAACTTCGCATTTAGAGATGAATTTAAAAATTTCTTCCAAATGTTCTTTTTTATCTTCTCTCAAATATTTTCGGAGTAATAGAAACCAGTAAATATTTTCAATATTTAATGATCCTACTCTTAAAAGGTTCGCATTGTAATATTTATAGACTTTAACAACCTGATCATATTCACTGAAATAAAAATGCCCAATATCTTTCTTTTTAATGAGAGCAAAGGATTTGAACGGTTCCTTTTTGAAAGTCGTGATATAGGGATAAGCTGATTTATTTTCAATAACCGTCAAATGTCCATCTAACCCTTAAATATTGTGCTAATACTTAGCTAGTTATATAATAATTTAGTCATTTAATTGTATGTATTATCGAGATTTACATTACTGTTTATCATTTTAAACGAATATTTACACTAAATCTTGGAGTTTAGCTATTTTTTTTTCCAATTTTTTAATTTTAGATTCGGAACTTGCTGATTTGCTATCTTTTTCTAAGCTATTAATTGCTCTCTTGTAGTGCCTTATGCTATCAATGTATTGCTTCTTTTTTTCCGCAGTTTCTCCCGCAGTAATGGAATATTCAATTTCAATGTTCCCGATTATCTTGTCAAGTTCCACGATCATAAAAGATATTTTTCCAACGTCTTTTTGAAAATTAAATCCCGTGGCAAGATATAGTGCTTTTTCGTATTCCTTCTGTGCTTCCTTGAATATTTTACTTTTTTCGGCTGTTTTTCCTTTTTTTATAAACTGTTCCATTTGTTTTTTTGCTGCTTCTTGGTCCATAGCTCTTGCGCTTTTTTTTAATTCTTCTAATGCTTTACTGGTATCTTCGGTAGAAATTATGTGTGATATAACTTGACTATTGGCGATTTTTCGAGCCCTTTTATCGTGAAAATCTTTAACATGTGATTCTACGGTTTCGATGCTTGTGGGGATAATGACATTCATTTTTAGCAGTTGAAAAATTTCATAAATGATGATCTTTGATTCGACATCTATTATGTTCTTAAGTTCGCTTAAAAGAGTGTTAATGAAGAAAAAATGCTTTTTTGAAAGAAATTCTTTTGATAACTTGAAGACAGCGTTTTGGATCTTGTTATCATTTATGGATTTCAATGTGCTGGGAGGAATGGTATGGGTTAAGACCATAGGAAATAAAAATTGCACGTTAAATCCCTCCACGATAAACTCTTCTAAACCAGGAAAATTCAAATTCTTCATAGTTTGAAATTGTATGAATTCTTCCTTGTATTTTCTCTCGAGATCTATCACGAATTCTCTAATAATTGATTCCAGCGTTTTTGAAGGTCTATGGTCTAGTATCAAACACACTCTTGATAAGTCCCCATTTTTTAGTAGAATATTAAAATCCTTGTATTGAAGTTGGTAAAAATGATAATCTATGGCACTTTCTTGTGGATCTGACGAAGAAGCTCTCTCAGAAAGGGTAATATTTGCTTGAATAAAACCCGAAAGAAGTTCTGAATCAATTCCGACCTCTGAAACTACATAGTTTGTAATGGGTACCCCCGAATTTTTATCCATGATGACGATGTGCTTTATATTAAGTATGTTCAAGAATTTCTGCCAAATTTGCTCTTGATACATTTCAAGGCGCTTTTCTTCTGAATCCATTTCCATTATTTTGATATTAGAGTCAAATTTAAAACCAAGTGATTTTAAACGCTCCAAAACACATTTCTCACAGCCATCAGGATATTCTGGACAAGCGTCCTTATCTCTATCGCAATTAAATCCAACATTTTTTATTTCAAAATATACCATAAAATACTCCAGAAATTTGCTTGGGTTGAAAAAATTAACAATCTATCGTTTTAGGTGTATTGCATTATGATGCTCTTCCTTCTCAATATATAGTAGGGTGAATCCATTTAAATTTTGGGACTTTGTAAAGAGGAATAGTCTATTAAAAATATTATAGGCAAATATTTTGGCCAATTAAAAAGATAGATTTTTTGCTCAAATAATTGGATGAAGACATTTTTATTCAATATTTTATTTCTTCTCAAAGAATTCTAAAGTGAAACTTATTAAAATTTTGATCTAGGAAATCGTTAATAAATCTGAGAAATCCACTAAAGAATAATAATTTTTGCAGTCGAGTTTATACTTTTTCATAAATTTATTTAGCAAGGCTACACTTTAATTATCAAAGATTTCATAACAGTTTCTTTTTACGATAAAAGAGTCAATTCTAATGGTTTCTCGAAGATTACGCAAGTTAGAATACCCCATTCGAGATATTGCGGTCATTGCTGATGAAGTGCGGAAACAAGGAAAAGAAATCATCCATCTTAACATCGGAGATCCCGTAAAGTACGATTTTAAAACGCCTGCGTACATTTGTAACGCAATGGCTCGGGCCGCTTTAGACGGACAGAATTTTTATGTTGATTCTTTAGGTGTTCCAGAACTTCGAAAAGAGATCTGTCGATACGAGCGTAATAAAAACTCCATTAATATCACCCCTGATGATATCTTGGTTACCTCTGGCGTCACGGAAGGTATCTTCTTTTCGTTATCTGCCTTATTAGAGAATAAGGCTGAATTACTCGTTCCGGGCCCTTCTTATCCGCTCTATATCAGTTATGCAAGATTCTTTGATGGTGTTCCAGTAGAATATCGCCTTGATGAGACAAACGATTGGGAACCTGATATTGACGATTTGAGAGGAAAAATTTCAGATAAAACAAAAGCAATTCTTATGGGCACGCCAAATAATCCTACGGGAGGATTATTCGGGGATAAACATGTCAAGGATATAATCGATCTCGCAGGAGAACACGACCTTGTCGTAATTTCAGATGAAATCTATGACCAGATAGTTTTTGAAAAAAAATATTCTTGTCCTGCGTCTTATAGCAAGGATGTGCCAATAATTGGGATGAACGGTTTTTCAAAAGCACATTTAGCAACGGGCTGGAGGCTCGGCTATTTGTATTATTACGATCCTGCTGAAAAAATAACGGAATTAAAAGAATCAATAGCTAAAATGGCTAGGGCTCGCCTATGTGCCAATTCCATAGCTCAATATGCCGCAATTGAAGCCATAAAGAATCCAGGCCCACATACAGACGAAATGGTCCTTAAATTAAGAAAGCGTCGGGACTATTCTTACAAGAGGCTTAGAAAAATCGAGGGCGTTGACATCGTAAATGCCGATGGAGCGTTTTATCTTTTTCCCAAAATTGATTTCAATGAATTTTCCAAATGGAGCAATGATAAAGAATTCGTGGTCGATTTACTTAGAAAAACGGGAATTTGCACGGTGTATGGCTCGGGATTTGGCAGTTATGGTAAGGACCATATTAGAATCACATTTTTACCTGACCTGGATACTTTAGAAATCGTTTACAACACGCTTGAAGATTTTTTAAAATAACTCCTGCTCTTACTCATATCAAGATCTTCGGATTTTTGATAAAATCACGATTTTGAAAAATCCTCGATATTTAGAGAAAAGTCGTGGGTAATAATCTTTAATCATATTGTTTATAATGTTTGATATTATGTGGTCTAAAATTCAAATTTTCAAACATGAAGTAATCAGCACGATCAATGCCTCTTTCAATTATTGCTTGGAAATCTGTAATCCCTGGAAAAAAAGGGATATGAAAAGATATGTTTGAAGGCCTTGGTGATAAATCTTTTTTAAAGCATTCAGACGATCATATTGTTTAGAGGCTTTAGGTTCTACAAGCTTTGAAAATTGTTCGTCTAATGAGGATATTGATATTCCAATTCTAATTTTTTCACATTGACTAAATAAATTAATATCCCAGGTAACCAATCTTGATTTCGTAAGGATTTGAATATCAGCATTGGTCCCAACAAGAGAACTTAGAATTTTCTGAGTGCTTTTAAACTTACCTTCTAACGGTAAATACGGGTCGGTGACAGAACTTTAAAGGAAGGATTCTCCATCGTATTTATGGGGTTTATCTTGCTAAAATCTTATTGCTTCATATCAAAAATGGTTCCCCCATTCTTCCCCTTTATGACCTGTGAATCGTATTATGAATTCGGCGTCACCAATAGATACATCCGTGCTGGTACCCCATATAAGGATTAATGACGAAATCTATTGATGAGATGTTACTTTTATTAATAATATTTTTTGCGTCTTTTAATTCTATTTTTATGAATGATCTAATATTGCAAATGAAGATTTTTAATCGTTAACTTTCATAAAGAATTTCTCGATTTTTAACTTCCATACTTTCATTGGTGCTTTATTTTTTTCGCTTGGCTCGTAATCGTGTAATTCAATTATACCCGCCGATTCCAACTCGCGCAAATGATAGTAAAATGCTGGTTTCTTCATCATTTTTGAGAATTGATTCTTACATTCACCATTACAATTTTGAGTGTTTTTCCCTTTTTGCCTCATCTTTTCCTTCATTAGTTCGAATAGTTCTTCAGAAGTTTTAGGACCAGATCTGAGGATTTCGACTATAAAATGTCTGGGTTGACAATGTAAGGCTTTAGCAAAAGTTACAAAATCCGAAAAATTGATTTCTTTCATGGTTAAACACTTTTTTCTTGATTATCTAGAAAAAATCAAAATATTTAAATAATTGTTTTGATTAGTTAAATTATTAGTTTAACAAGTTAAACAAATCATTATAAAGTAAAGAAAATGTCTAAAAAAGAAGAAAAAAAAGAAGAAAAAGAAGGATGTGAATGCGATTACCCTGAGATATCGCAAAATAATCCAGGCAACTGTAGCCTGAATCAGATCATTAAATGCCATGGTGAAATGTCTATTAGAGATCTAGCATCACATTTTCAAAATTTCTGTAATTGTGGATGTACGCCTGTGAAAAAAGAATAATGAGGGGAGAATAATGAATCCTATAACAGTAGAAAATTTATCAATGCATTTTGTCCCATCCCGTCACAATGGATTGGTCAAGAGTAATGGCAAGAAAAAAACAAGCAACAATAATATCGTAAAAGCCGTAAATAATCTCAATTTTGAAGTAAAAAAAGGCGAGATATTTGGATTTATAGGTCCTAACGGTGCCGGGAAGACAACCACGATTCGCATGCTCACGGCCATATTGAAACCAACCGCAGGAAGTTCCAAATTATTCGGAGTTGATATTTTTAAGAATCCATTAAAAGTAAAACAAGTAATCGGAAGTGTTCCAGAAATGGCTAATATTTTCCCAGAACTCACGGGAATGCAAAACATCTTATTAATCGCGAAATTATACGATATTCCTAAAGCCGTACGAACGAAACGCGCTGTGGATTTGCTAAAACAATTTGGTCTTTTTGAAAAGCGTGATGTAAAAACAAAAACTTATTCAAAGGGAATGAAGCAAAGGATTCTCCTGTGCATGGCTCTAGTGAGCGAACCTAAAGTTCTATTCCTTGACGAACCAACTAGCGGTCTTGATGTGTTGTCGGCTCGAATCATAAAAAAAGTGATAAAAGACTATAACAAAAAAGGTAATACTATTTTTATAACAACCCATAATATGCAAGTCGCTAATGAACTATGCGATCGAATCGCCATCATCAATAAAGGAGAGATTGCATGCATTGATACTCCTGAAAACCTGAAAAAAATATACTCTACAACCAA
>JBHLMB010000141.1:0-6720 GCA_048938565.1 Promethearchaeota archaeon
AAAATTAAAATTTCCAAAATATTCATTGAAAGTTAATATTAATCCTTTCGTACCAAAATCTAGCACCCCGTATCAGAACGATGTTAGTCACTTTTTAAAAGAAAATATAGCTATTTTACGTCAGAAATATAACTTACTATTGAAAGAATTGAAAAATTCCGCATCTTTTAAATTAAAATTTTTAGAGTTCAAGAATATTATTAAAAATGCCAGAATACAAGCTCTATTTTCATTAGGAGATTGGAATACGGGCGAACTACTCAAAGTTTATTATTTAAATGGTGCTAATCTAGGAGCCTTAAGAAGGGCGGAAAAAGAGCTGGATATGAGTGTAAATGATTATTTACTCAAAATAGGATCGGGGTATATTCCCTGGAAACTAAATTTGGAATGAATACTACTCGTCCAAACTAGTTCTGATAATTTTAACTGCTTTTCGCAGATAATATTCCGCAATTCCAAACTTCACTGATAGATTAAAAACGAGAATAATGTAATACAAATCCCCTATGTGTTCAGAAAAAACAATTTTTTCATTTTTAGAGGTATAATACATCTTTAAAATACTATTATTGTGGATTTTCATTCTAAAATTCATTTCTTTCAACAAATTATTCAATATGATTCCATCTATAGAAGTAAATACGACCTTACCGTGTTCAGTTAGCAGTACTAATCCATCAATATCTCCTGATTGCGAAAAATCTCTGAGTTTATCCACTATGTTCTTTTCCTTTTTAAAATCATATTCTTTAGAAACTATATTTTCTATAATCCTATCTATATCCTTGTCAAATTTCTTATTTTGAATGTGTTCCACATTATCTCGAATTCCGTGTTTTTTTTTATATTCTTGATATTTCAAATGAATTTTTTCAGCAAGATTTTTTAAAACCGAAATACTCTCGTAAGTATTAACGAGAAATCCATAATAATAATTTATTTTTCGTAATATCACGAATTTCACATTCCCCATCTCTACTGTTTTAACTTTCTCACCAACCATTTCTAGAGTAAACGAGCGTAGTGCTGTAAAAAAAGCAGAAATGAGATTATCTTCCATGTTATAAGTTTGAGTTATGTTTTTTCCATATATGCATATGCCTGAGCGCTTGAACACAAAAATGTTGTGAATACTACCGTTCGCTTGTTTCCTCCTTTTTCTTGTTGAAATAATAGATTGATTTTTCACGGTCATAAACGATATTTCTAAATAAAAGTATAAAAAATCCCTTCTTTTCGCTTTCACTCTTGTTTATTGAAATAATATGAATTATGAAATATTGTCTGATAAATTATTTTTATGCAAGCAGATTATGTACCATAATCTCATTTCAAAAAGGGATAAATATTGCTTAAAGTAGGAATCATTGGGACAGGCGTTATCTTTGATTTGAATATACAAGGATATGTCGGTAATGAAGATGTGAAAATTACTTGTGTTTGCGATCTCAGGATTGAACTCGCTAAGGAAAAAATATTGAAATTCCAATTGGATACCAATGTGAATATATATTCTGACTACAAGGAAATGCTTGATGTAGAAGAACTAGACCTTTTAGAGATCTTGCTACCTCATCATTTACATTCTGAAGCGGTTATTCAAGCAGCCCGCAAAAATATTAAAGTTATTTCTGTACAAAAACCTATGGCGCTAACATTAGTGGAGGCGGACGAAATGATTCAAGCGTGTAAAAAATATGGCTCAATATTATCTATTTATGAGAATTTTCTATTTGCTCCTCATATTCTTCATGCAAAGAAGTTATTAGACGAAGGATACATTGGAAATATCCTCTCCATGAGAATCAAAACGACTATGGGCGGATATGGAGGGTGGATCGTACCTGAAAGTGCAAAGGAATGGAGAAAGGATCCTAATAAAATCGGAGGAGGCTCCAAAATTGGCTCTCCAGTCTTGTTGGATAATGGATGGCACGCTTTTGCTTTAGGATACTGGTTCCTTGGTAAAAAAATTGATACTATTTATGCAAAAACTGGTTGTTATAAGGGAATTGATGCCCCAGCATATGTAATTTGGAAATGTAAAAAACTTACCTCAGATACAGATATCGATCGTTATGGGATTTTAGAATTTACCCTAATGCCTGATATGATTGTTCCTTCGAATTATTATCCAACAGACGAATTTATCGAAATATCCGGGACAAAAGGAATAATGTGGATTAATCAATGCACGTCAAGTGGAAATCAAATGAGTCATTCTGGATTATTTCCTTCAATCGTGCTCTATAGAAATGGAATTGTTGAAAAATATGACGAAAAGAAAAAAGATTGGAAATATAGTTTTATAAACGCAACTAAGCACTTAATAAATGTTGCAAAATTTTCTAATAAACCCATACTTACAGGTGAGGATGCAAGGAATGTTTTAGAGTTTAATCTCACAGCAATTAAATCTGCTGAAATAAATAAGGAGATCTCTTTTGACAATAATTGAGTTCATTATTAAAAAAAGATGGAAAATATGTAGGTTACTGGCTCTAGTGTTTAATAAATGAATTAAAATCATAATAACGCTTACATATTCTGTTCTTTTTCTGTTGTTACAGATCGCAATTAGAGCGATTTTATTAATGTTTTGTGACCTTTTTTCCCTAAAGTTTAAAAAGAAGCTCAACTAATCAATATTTAATAATTTAATGTTTAATCGAAACTTAATTGAATTATTACAAAAATTAACAATTGGAGGAATGAAAAATGGCCAAAAAACCCGTAGTTGACGCTCTTTTTGTAAAAAGCAAGGTCAGGGATTATATCAAAAGTAAGGGTTGCAACACCAGTGGTGACGTAATTGATGGTGACGCACTTAACAATGCAATCACTGCCCTTCTTGACGCTGCAATTAAGAGAGCTAAAGCAAATAATAGAAAAACCGTTCAAGAAAAAGATCTTTAATTAAATTAAAAATATCAGCCTTTATGGCGTTTTTTATTCTTTTTTTTTTATACTATTGTTATTTTATCACTAATCTTTCTGAGTTCTTACATTTAAATAAGTGATAGATATTAGTAATCTATCTCAAACACCCTATAAGGCTTGAATGTAAAAATTTCTATCTAATCCCTTATCGTTTTGCTTATTTTAAATAGTCTGAAATTTTTACATTCTTTCCTTTTTCTTTTTAAACCTTGTCAACTGTAAAATAATCAATTGACACAATCGATTTAAGTCTTTGAAGCTCTTCCTTGAGTTTAGTTACCCTGCTAAATGGTCCTGAAACTGCAATTATTTCCATGCATTTTTCAAACTCTAGATGGATATGCATGGTTGACAATATTATGTCCGTAAAATGATGTTGAATGTCGTTAATTAATAACAGATCTACCTGTTGAACATTGGCATAAATTGGTTTCGATTGATATTCGTGAGTATGATTGATTTCGTGGGGATGCGTGTGAGGATGGTCTTGTTCCTTTTTTTCTTGGTGCGTTGGTTCGAAATGCTCGTGTTTTGTTACCATCGTGATGCAGCCCACGATTTCTGTGGATGGTTCGGGAAGGTTCCTTTCATCAACCAAGTAGGCATTCATTGCTTTTCTAATAGCATCTGATCTTGATACATCTAATTTCTTCCTAAAAGACTCGAACTTGTCGTATAAGTCTTGAGGTAGTGATATTGTAAATCGCTTGTATTCTTCCATGGTTTGATCCTAAAATCTTTTAATTGATGTAATTACTCAAAGTATAAGCTATTATGATATATATCTTTTTATGAAGAAATATAATGGGAATTTTCATTTATTTTCTGATGAAAATCGCAACAGGTACACTAGCTTCTCTCCATTGGGCAATTTTTCCAGAGTATTGAAGGTCAAGTTTCGAACGACCATGATCTCCTAAAATAATCATTAAGGAATTCTTTCTAAGTTGTTTGTAATTGCCCAAAATCCACTTATCGGTTCGAAGTATTAATTTCTGAATCAATTCCTCTGGAGTTCTCTGCTTGAGTCTCTGTTGCTGCTTGTAAAGGTTTTCAAAATCGTGGTAATGTATGAAGGTAAGATCAAAATTGTTAATTATTTTAGCAGATTCGACCCAAGTCGCAATATCCGTATCTTTTACAATAGATTTCGTACCTCCATCATATCGTTCCAGGTCCTTTTTTCGAGCTACAAAGCAAGAATTCTTACCATTAGTATTAATGGTTTTTAACAAGTGGAATCCGTTAGGTTCAACATCAAACCCTCCATACATCAATTGGTGGAACACGCCTAATGTGTATGGATTTTTGGTGCTTAAGAGGACCATTAACTCCAAGTTCGTTATCATAAACTGGGGTTTATGATAAGTAATTTCAAACAAACCAAAATTGTCGATCATATTTATACTAATACGTTCAATTCCAGCGTATTGGTCTACTATAAGTTGAACGGGTTCTTGAATCGTTCCAACGGGATAGTTAAGGCCAAGCAATTGTAATATAGTTGCTGGCATCTGAGACATGTAGCATTTTACAGTTTCGAGTTCGCTCATGGTAACATTGTTTTCTGGAAGAATTAATTTATATTATTAATAGAATTACATTTATTTAAAAATAACCGTAAAAAAAGAAATGAAAATATTATACATTGATGCCGAAAATTCAGGAATTTCAGGCGATATGTTTTTAGCAGGCTTATTAGGATTACTTTCAAATCCTAAAGAAGTAATTTTTGAACTTAATAGTTTGAAGAATTACTTACCAGGTGTTACTAAATTAGAGATTTCTCTGAAGAGAATCAAACAACACGAATTACTTGTTAATCAGCTTGATATAGATTTGAAAGAGAATAAGGATCATAGGTCCGCAAAGAGCTTGAAAGAGGCTTTAAATCACTTTCTAGAAGATAATAAATACACAGAACCATCTAAAACATTCGCTCGTAGAGTTCTGCAATCTTTAATTCAAGCAGAAATGGAAGTCCATGGAGAGTTATCCGATAATATACATCTTCACGAATTAAGTTCTATTGACACGTTAATTGATATATTGGGGGTTACGAAAGCTTTATTAAATCTTGGCTTCTTTGAAAAAGAGTTTATGGTATCCTGTAGTAAAATTCCTTTAGGTGGAGGTACTATTAAGGGTGCACACGGTCTATTGCCCATTCCTGCTCCTGCTACGCTAAAAATTCTGGAAAAATCGAACTTTAAATTATACAAAGGTCCTATAGAAACAGAATTAGTCACTCCTACTGGAGCCGCATTGTTGCTAAATATCAATCCAAAAACCAATTCTCATGGATTTATACTTGATAAGAGTGCTTTTAGCACTGGCCAAAAGAAATTCAAGGATTTTCTTAATGTATTGAGATTGTATTTTGGGACTTTTGAGGATAATATATCAAGAGTAAATAAAGATAAAAACGGGCTTTTCGATTATTCTGAAAAGGTTACGGTGTTGGAAACTGCTGTTGATGATGCGTCGGGGGAAATAATTGGAAATCTTGTAAAATTACTTGAAAGGGAAGAAATACTTGATGTACAAATCATTCCTAGTCTTACAAAAAAAAACAGGCCTAGTAACATTGTAAAAGTGCTATGCAATCCTGCACAGAAATACAAAATAATGGAATTGATGTTTGAAAACATCAGTACTTTAGGAATTAGATATTGTACAATTGATCGGATATGCGTGGAAAGAATTATATTATGTCGTAATATTGTAATAAATTCAAATAAGTACAACATTTCTTACAAGTTATCGTATATAGATACGGATCTCGGAAGAAAAATCGTGAATGTGAAAGCAGAATATGAAGATCTTCGAAAAATTAGCTCGGATACTGGAATGTCCTTGAAAGAAGTTCAAATTCACGCACAATCCTCTATTTTAAACCTTCTTAATGAATTTAAAAAAACAAATAAAGAAAAATTAAAAAAAAAATAGTTATAGATAAAATCAGAACTTATCTACATTAAATTTGTGCAGTAAATACTCGTCTTCCACAATTTCCTTTGAAAAGTTACTGAGTCGAGATATTTCCTTTTTAATTTCTTTAACCTTTCTTAATTTTCCTAATTCTTTAAAGATATCGGCAGCGTCACTGAACATTTTAATGCATTCCGAGTAATTTCCTGAAATTTCGAGATCTTCGGCGAGAAAGACTAATCCTTCTGCTACATCTTTTTTATTTCCTAATTCTCTCTGAATCTTTAGCGATAGTTCGTGGAATTTCAAGCTTTCCACATGTTTTTTAAAGATAGCGTGTGTTCTTCCAAGAGATCTAAGCACCAGAGCTTCTTGTTCTTTAAGGCTGCTCTCCTTGCAATATTTAAGTATTTTCTCCAAGAAAGAAATATACTCACGAGTCTTGCTTTTTTCTTTGTTGGGATCGATATGCATTATTGCTTTTTCAAATACTTCAAGGGTATTGGTGATATCTCCTTTTTCAAAGAATTCCTTAGATTTTTCAAAAAAGTTTTCCATAATCGCGACCATTGGTCTCAACTACGTATTCTGATAAGGTTTTTTATTATAGATTTTATTAAAATAAGTTCAATAATTATAATAATCAAATACATATAAATAGTTATTGCTCTCTAATTTCTTTACTTGACAAGCAAAAATGGGTTAATTAGTGAGAAATAATCGTACTTAACTTGTTGGAGGAATTTCGTCAAATAATTGTTCAATTTAATAAACAATTGTTTAATTTAATCCATTAGCACAAAAAAAGGAGCATAATTATATTTCAAGAGATATTAATATAAAATT
>JBHLMB010000142.1:0-6716 GCA_048938565.1 Promethearchaeota archaeon
ATGTAATGAGGAGTATAAAGACGCTTAACAAGAAAATGTCGTTTGGTTTAATCGCAAGAACGAAATCGTCTATGAGCGCAATTGTTCCATTCACCTCCATGCAATATATGAGCACGAACAAGCATATAAAGAAAAAGACGAGCTTGTAATCTATTTTGGATAAATAATGTGAGACATCCATTCTGCTTTCCCCTTCTCGATGCTCGCGAGGATTGATAAAGATAAACATGAGAAATCCCAGAAATCCAACAAAAGTAATGATGGGAATGACGATTAGCATTATAAAAAAGACGAGCAAAGCAATGAGGTTGCGGTAAAAAACCTTTGAATCAATATGTTCTTCTTCTATGATTAGCTCGTGCTCTTCCAAATGTTTTTTCTCTACTGTTTCTGAATATTCCGTACAATGAGGAACCCAAATCTCGCGGAGATTTTTCCGAAGGACGAATCTATCGAGAAGAAATAAGGTTGTTAGGGTCGTCATTATAAAATAAAATCCCAGATTTGTAAAAAACCAAGCAGCTGACAGTCCAAAATCGTTGGCAATGAGTATATTTTGTGCTGAGCCAAAAGGCGTTAATGTGGCTGCAAGATTGATGCAGATAGTCATTCCAAGTAATATTGGGGCGGGATTAATTTTCATCTTCTCACTCGTATTAATGATCATCGGGATGAATATAATGGCAACCGACACGTCTTCAATAAAAGCAGCCGAAATAGTCGACACCAAGCAGATTGCCCAAAAAAAGCTTCTGGTTTTAGTCTTGAATTTTAGCGTGATTCTGAGTGCAATCTCTTGAAAAATTTTTTTATCGTCCAGAATTTCTACAATTCCGAAGATAGAAATCAAAAAAATAACGACATCCCATTCGACATGTAAAACAAGCTCATCGAGCGAAATAGACTCAGGTTTAAGGGAAAATGTAGCGACTACTGCTATAAACATCGCAAGGAAACTATATGTGAGAAAATCCGTCTTTTCTCTAAAAAGTGCTATGATCACCAAACTAAAACAAGCTACAACAATTATCTGAAGAATAATTTCCTGAACCATTAAAAAACCTCAAGAATTCGTGATATTATTAAAGAAATGTAAATAATAAAAATAAAGTAGAAAAATACGGTTAAAAACCTTTTTCCCATGATTTAAAAATTAGATATTATCAACGAAAAGTATTCAAAGCTAATTGATTATTCTCCAAGTAATTCTTTTACTTCTTCCATTCCTTCTTCCAATTCCTCTTTTTGCTGGGCGTCGTATTTGAGTAATAAGTATTGAAATTCTCCCACGTGCTCTTTTTCTTCCTTAGCAATGTCCATGAGAACTTTCTTCAAATCCGAGTTTTCTGTCATGCTTGCCATCTGCTCGTACAAGTTAATTGCGTCTAATTCTGCTAAAATACCCGCTCTTAGGATTTGTTTATCCAAATCTTCTTTACTAACCTTTTCGAGTATTATTGGAATGTTTGATAACGTCATTATTTCATTACCTCAAATTTTATTTTTATTAGCGATTTATTGTTTTTGATATAGTTTTTTATCTCTTAACTTAAAAAGTTAAAGGTTTGAAAGCATTAAAAAAAATATAAAAAAAAGTAGTAAATTAAAGCTGTTTATTCGTATTTCCATAAACCGTGAATGTTGCAATATTCTCGAGCTGTCAAGCCATCGGTGTCAGCCACGACAAAAGTTGCTTTCGGCTCATCACCGGGCTTGAGAAATTTTCGCTTGTAACAATCATTTTTACACATCAATTCTATCCACATGATCCAATGCTCTTCGGTCATTGGATGGGGCGGTCCCATTGAAATTCCAACCTCAACTGTTACCTTATTTCCATCAACGGTTATCTTGGGAACATGCTTTTCTCCTTGCCAATCGGCGGTCTGTTCTTTCATTAATTCCATTGGTTGGCCACAACAAATCGTTTCAGGTGCTCCAGGATTGAGAATCTCAATAACTTTTCCACATACATTACATTTATAAATTTCTTTTTTTTTCATTTTATATACACGATTTTATTATCTAATTATTAAATTTATATTTAAAATTGTTCGCACTTAAGCCTGAAATTTGCCCTTGGATGATCGCACGATGGACATCGCCAATCTTTTGGTAACTCGTCCATTTCGACCTCGTAACCGCATTCCATGCAAATCCATACGACTTTATTGCCGCGCTTGAAAAACGCGTCGTCTCCTACTAACTTCAGGAGTTTACCATATCGCTCAGAATGATGTTTTTCTGCCCTGGCGATCGCTCTCCAACGAGCAGCAATGTCGGGATAACCCTCTTTTTCGGCAACATCTGCGAATCCCGGATACATCTCCTTCCACTCGTAGTTTTCGCCCGCGATAGCCGATTTAAGGTTTTCGGAAGTCTTTCCGTAGGTTGTAGGTCCTGCTGCCATTACTTCAAGTTCGCTAAAATCTTCTTCTTTTTTTAATTGCTGGAGCATCTTGTAGTTCCAGCCCGCGTGTTCCTTTTCTTGATTTGCCGTCTCTTCGAATATGCTTGCTATTAGCGCGTATCCTTCTTTTTTAGCTAATTTTGAAAAAAGCGTGTAACGACTTCTTGCTTGCGACTCTCCAATAAAAGCAGTCATCAGGTTTTTTACTGTTTCTTTCATTTTTTGGTTTTACCTCTTAAATATTTTTTATTACTATTATTGAAAATTCTAATTTAACCTTTTTCGCACCTTATTTGAATTTTACACTTATAGTTCATAAAAAACCATTCAAAAGAAAATAAGCATCTCGTTTTGAAATTATTTATATTGAGACGAAGATGAATAAAAATTTAATAACATCTCTTAATTAAGGTACCCATAACAATACATTTGAAACTGCCTATATGCGAAGTTTGTAAAGGCTCAGAACCAATACTAACATCCTGTATCAAATACTGAAAGCTTGGATGTAATAGGTGGTTAACCAAATCAATGAAATATGGCGGAATTTATAAGAATTGTTTTTCACAATTATCTCCAAATCAACAAGTACTTATGCGGGAAGAAGACGATAAAATAAGAAAATTAAGGCGTATTTTGATTTGATTAATAATTTTAGGCGTAGTTATTCATAGTATTAAAGCATATCTAGTACTTGGCGGACCTTTTTTTATGCTTAATCAATAGAAAGTATACATTGTTTTTGGCGGATTATTAGACCTTGCTATCTTATTGTTCATCTTTTTTTCTGTATTGCTTATAAGCTAGCAATTAAAACAACACAATGATGTCCCTTAAATCCAGAGCCAATACTAGAAATTTAAACACAATCTCCTCTTTTCTTTTTTCAAGGTTTCTTTTGATGAGTTATTACTACAAAAATAAAAGAACAAATTAAAAAAATAAAAGTTTATACTTTAATCATTGTATTTCGGGTATTTCGGTAACCCCTTCCTATTCCACATCATCATTCCACCTGTGAGATTTCTAACGTCCTTAAATCCCGCTTTGGCAAGAATTTGAGCCGCCATCATGGAACGAGCCCCGCTATGACAAATGGTAACTACCTCTTTGTCTCTATATTCGTTGAGAGATGTAATATCTCCCATGAAGTCTCCAAGAGGCATTAATTTCGAACCTTTCACATGACCGTGAGGACCATAATATTCATTCGGAGTTCTTACATCTAGCAAGAGTGAAGGGGGATCTTCAGAATACATTCTTTCAAATAACTCTTCTGCGCTTATTTCTGATATTGGAGGTGCACCAGGGGCTCTAAGCTCCTTCCTTGTTTTTTTTTTCATTTTCACTGGAGCTAATATCTCTTCTTCGATAGCAATTCCTTTTTGTAAAGTAGCTACCAGTTTACCTTCCACCTTTCCAAGTGATAATAATTCTACCGCCTTATTTAGCTTAGCATACGCTTCAACGCTCGATTTGAATCCCGGATCAGTTGCGTAAATAATTAATTTCTTGTTCTTAGGAAGGTTTTCGAGGCCTTTAATCATGGCGTTAAGTGGTCCAGGACATGATAAGCCACAGGCATCAATTTCCACGATATCTTCAGATTCTTTAGATTTTTCTTTAACTATCTCTACAACAATGTCTTCTGAAGTTGCGCACGCAGCCGCAATCTCTTCCGTAGTTGCGCTTGCCATTTCAAACAACTTGTATCCTCCTGTGAGATTTGACACATTTTCGTATCCGATTTGTTTCAATAATCTCGTTGCTAAATACGCGCGATATCCTACCTCACAAAATACATAAATGTTCTTATCTTTAGGGACCTCGTTTATCCTATTCCTTAATTCAAGATCACTGATGTTTATAGCACCCTCAATGGTACCTACCCTGTATTCGTCGGCAGTTCGTACATCCAATAATACATTTTCGCTATTACTTTGAATATTCTTAATATCATGCCAGTGCCAAATGGGCATGTCTCCTCGCAAAACATTTGATGCCACAAACCCTGCCATATTCACAGGATCCTTTGCCGAGCCAAATGGAGGCGCGTAGGAAAGTTCCAATTCTTCCAGATCGAACACGGTTCCTTCGTATTTTATGGCCGTTGCTATTACATCAATACGTTTCTCGGTACCAGGCCCTCCAACCGCTTGTGCCCCTAATATTTTACCTGAGGGTACTTCAAACAATAGTTTTAACGAAATAGGTATGGCGCCAGGATAGTATCCTGCGTGATTGTTAGGATGAATATAAATTTTTTCATATTTTATTGAGGAGTTCTTGAGTTGCTTTTCGGACAATCCCACTGTGGAAACGGTTAAATCGAAAACTTTCACTACGGATGCTCCTAGTACTCCCTTATATATCGAATTTCTTCCTGCAATATTATCCGCAGCAATTCTTCCCTGTTTATTTGCAGGTCCCGCTAGTGGGACGAATGTCTCATTTTGAGTTATCAAGTTTTTAATCTGAACGGCATCTCCCACGGCGTATATCGAAGAGTCAGAAGTACGCATGTGTTCGTCAACAACTATATGTCCCCGAGGCCCTATTTCAAGATCTGCGTCTCTTGCAAGTTCACTTTCAGGTTTTACTCCAATTGCTAAAATGATTATGTCAGTTTCTATGTTTTTACCGCTCTTAGGAATCACATAATTGCATTGGTTGTCACACTTAAAAGAGTCCACGGGGTCTTCTAGTTGGAGGCACACGCCATTTAAAATAAGTTCCTGGTGCACGAATTGGGCCATCTCCTTATCCAGAGGTGCCATTACTTGGTCGAGCATCTCTACTACTTTTACTTTTAAGCCCCTTTCTTTAAGGTTTTCTGCCATTTCCAGTCCTATAAAACCTCCTCCTATGATAGTTACATGCTTTACAGGATTTTTCTCAACATAATTCTTAATAATTATTGAATCGGGGATTGTCCTTAATGTGAACACGGGAACGTCTTCAATTCCACTGAAAGGTGGTATGATAGGTGCTGCACCTGGTGAAAGAATAATGAAATCGTAGGATTCCTCAAATGTGTTTTCACTTTTCAAATCCTTAACAACGACTTTTTTTTCTTCACGCTTTATCGAAAGAACCTCGTGATTGATCTTTACATCAATATTAAAACGGTCGTTAAAAGCTTCTGGAGTCATTAGCTCTAATTGCTCTCGATCCCTAATGACATGGCCAATGAAATATGGCAACCCGCAATTTGCAAACGAGACATAATGATCTTTTTCAAGAACTACAATTTCTACATCTTCCCGAAGGCGTCTTAATCGAGCTGCAGCCGTAGCACCACCCGCCACGCCTCCTATAATAATTACTTTCTCCATTATTTTTCCTTGTGTATTTTAATGCTATTTAATTATGCTTAGATTTAGGAATGGCATATATTTAAAAATCTTTATAATGAATTTAAAGACATAACTTAAAAACGACTGATAAATTTTCTCCCTCCAAGGTTTAACAATCTAAATATTATGGGAGAAAAATCTTTTTTAAATAACGACAGGTTAGAAAAATATAGCAAAAAATAAGTGATATTAGACAGTCTTGGATTGTTTTCTCTGATAATTTTAGGAACAATCGCTTAATTCTATTTTAACAATATAGTTACACCCTAATGATTGAAAGTTGGTGTTAAATGATAGAGTTTAATAGGAGTAGAAATTTTCGGATCGATGAGTTAGAATTTCTTTTAGAGAAAAAAGATTTGGAGATTTATTCATATAAGGAAATGATATACGAGATGGAGGAAAGAATTAACAAGCTTCAAATAAATGATCCATCTTATAAACCAAATAAAAAAGATAAGATAAACTACGGCGACAGCTTGAAGAAAAAGAATTAGAAGTTCGCGAATTAAAAAATAAAATGAGTTTTTTAAGGAAGAAAACATCGAACTCGAGCAAAAACTAGAACGATCAAACAAGGATGGAAATACAGTAGGATCAGTCATACGGATAGAAAGAAAAAAACCTCCCCTTCAAACTCTAGTAAACGATTTGCAATGGAAGTTAAACTCGCAGAAGTTCCTTGTTAAAAATCTTAAGAATGAATTAGAGGAATTAAGGAAAGAATACAACGATGTCCGCTCAAAATTTCAAGCTTTTTCTCTTGAAAACGAAGCACTGAGAAAGAAAAATGAAAATAACTATAAAGAAATTGAATCCTTGAAAACCTCATTAACAAACTTAGAAATACTCTATCTAGAAAAACAAAAAGCAACGGAAAAAAGAATATAGAATACCTTCAAGAAAAACTTAATGAAAGTAAATGCCTCTTAGATTTCAAGGAAAATGAG
>JBHLMB010000143.1:0-6714 GCA_048938565.1 Promethearchaeota archaeon
ACTATTTTTCTTTCAGTTTCCCCATCTATCATTGCGTCTAAAATATTGTAAAAATCATTTTCAGAATATTTTTCGGTATTAATTATTTCATCTTTTGCTTCAAAGAAAGCCCTGATTTGAAAATTTTCAGTTGCTTTATAAGTTGCATCTAATAAATCTTTCGGAGAGAGTGATTTAAATAAGTTTCCATTAATTTTTTGAACCAATTTATCTCATCTATGATTTTTAATTTGTTTAATGAAATATTTATTAATCTCCCCATCCATTGCAAAGGCTCGTTGTCTTGTAACTATAATTTTTTTACAAGATTCATTCGATGGGGGGAGTTATTATTTTTTTAAATTTTTTTCTAGGTTCAACATCCAAAGTTTTAATGGGATTTGGTCCTGCTTTTGTTATCTTTTCAATTGCGTCTTCAACACTTTTAACTAGCTTTTCTGATTCTGCGCCGCTTAACCAATACATGTTAACTCTTTGTTCTCCAAAGCCTCTATTTTTAAGGATTCTATTTGCCAAATCAACATGCTTGGAAGCAGTAAAATTACCCCTTTTATATTGGCATTCGTTTGGACGTCATCCAACGATCATTACTCCATCAGCCCCGGTTTTTATTGCGTGTAAAATATGTTTTAAATCAATTCTACCCGTACACCTAATTTTTATGATTTTTACAGATGGAGTATATTTAAATCGCGAAACACCAGCTAAATCAGCGGCACTATATCCTCATTTTAAACACGCAAACATGATTATATCGTAGTTATACATTTTTCTAATACCTCATAATTGTTTAAGATCCTAAGATCGCCTCAATTTCTGCAAATAATTGCTCATCGCGATAGTATCTGATGTCTATTGCCATTGTAGGACAACTAGTGGCACAAATACCACATCCATCGCAGTTGATCTCATCAACAATCGCTCCAATATCGTCATTTACCTTGATTGCTTGTTTTGGACAATCTTTTTCGCATCTCTTACATGAAATGCATAACTCCTTTGAAATTTCTGCAGTAATTAACTCTAAATCAATTTCGCCCGCTGATGTTATTTCTGATATTTTACTAGCAGCAGCTCTCGCTTGTGAGACGGTATAGGCAATATTTTTTGGTCCTTGGGCAAATCCAGCGATAAAAATGCCTTTTAATTTTGTCTCTTGTGGCATTAAGCCAAAATGAGCTTCAGTTAGAAAACCATGTCTATCAGTATCAAGGTTTAGCACTTTAGCGATTTGTGAGGTCCCCCTTGAAGGTAAAATCGCTGTTGATAATATTACGATATCAGCATCAATTTTTATTATTTCATCAGTAAGAGATGAATATACTCTCACTATAAGATTTTTAGTCGTTGGATCTTCTTTTAATTCTCCAACTTTTCCCCTGATCATTCTAATATTTGCATCTTTGGCCTTTTGATAGTATTCTTCGAAGCCTTTTTCATTTGAACGAATATCTATATAACAAATTGTAATATTCGCCTCAGGGAACTCCTCCTTGAGTAATTTTGCGTTTTTTAAACCAATCATGCAACATACTCCACTGCAAAAAGTTCTCTCAGTATCCCTACTTCCAACGCATTGAATAAATAAAATCTCTTTTAGTTTCTTTGTATCTGAGATCCTTCTAAAATGGCCTTCAGCAGGACCATTTGGGGCTAAAATTCTTTCTAATTGGGCTTGTGTAATAACATTTTGATATATTCCGTATCCATAATCGTTTGGCTCGTAAATATCCCAACCTGTTGCAACCAAAATGGTGCCTACTGTAAATTTAACGACTTTTGGAATTTGACTAAAATCAATTGCATCTAGTTCGCATGCATCAACGCACGAAAATCATTCCACACAAGAATCCCTGCGTATATCGTATATAAAAGGAACTGCCTGGCCAAATGCTATGTCGATAGTTTTTCGGGAACCTAAATTTTCATCAAAATAATTGGGGATATAGATCGGACATACTTCAGCACAAGCTCCACATCCATTACATTCCTCAGAGTGTATATATCTGGGACTCATTTCAACAGTGATATTATAATTACCAACATATCCTTCTACATTTTTGACTTCACTATAACTCAAGATTTCAATATTCTCATGACGATTAACTTCGAGCATTTTTGGACCACAGATTCATATTGAACAATCATCAGTCGGGAAAGTACGATCTAATTGTGCCATTCTCCCACCAATAGTCGTGTTTTTTTCAACCAAGTATACTTTTATTCCCTGATTTGCTAGATCAAGTGCTGCATTCATTCCAGCAATCCCTCCTCCGACGATTAAGGTAGCTTTTTCAACTGGTACGGTTTTTACGGGTACGATCTCCAATAGCTTTGCTCTTTCAATGCCACTTTTTACTAATTTTTTAGCTTTTTCCGTTGCATCATCGACTTTTTCAGTACACCAACTACAGTGTTCTCGAACATTGACCATCTGAAAATAATAAGGGCTCAATTCAGTTTTTGAAATTGTGCTACGATATATTGGTTCATGGGTACGTGGAGTTCAGGCACTTGCAACGATCCTTGTCAATTTTTTCTCTTGAATATCTTTTATTATTTCGTTTTGAGCTGCCTCAGTTCACAAAAATGCATTCATTTTTGAAATTACTATATTTTCATCGAGATCTTTAGCATAATCAACCAATTCACCACAATCAACTTTTTTTCGAATGTTTATTCCTCACTGACAAGCGTAGTATCCAATTCTATGATTATTTTTATCTTCCATTATGTTTTTCACACCACCTCATGTATATTATTGAAGAGAATTATCAGGATCGATCAGTAATAAGACCCCAAATGATCGATATCGCCAATAATACCTTGGTTTCTCTATTAATTATATATATTCGTACCAGTATTTATATATATTATTCGTAATTCGTAAAAAAAGTAATAAATAAAAAAGAAATTTATTCTATAACATCTAAATAGCAATCAGCTGGATAAAAGTTATTTTCCCCAACATTATGATTAACATACCAGACTTGTGCGAAATATGGATTATACATTGCTACTTCATCATAATTCCATGGCGGAGGTAAGCACTCAGGGCACCAATGTCCTGCTTTAAGGACAGTGTATGGTCTAGCTATAAAATCGTGATTAAATGCACATTTCCATTTGACTTGAGCGTACATGTCTCCATTCCAATTTTCCTGTATACATTGACCTCCCCTAAATTTAGCAGCTCTTTTTAAATCTTCAATCGTCAATCTTTTTTTTGATTCATCGTATCCATGATTTAATCTAATCCAATTACCTTCTTGAGATTGCTCAGTTTTATTCATATCCCATTTAGGTATGGAGTCATAAGTCTCATAATCTTTATAAAATGCTGAAATTCTCAAATCCTTCCTTTTATTATACCAATATAATGTTCCTGTTTTTTCTAAGGCTAGCCTTTCCAACTTTTTATAAGCGATTTTTTGAATTAATCGTTTTAATCTGCTTGAAAATTGACAGATAAATCTTATAAATCTTAAAGATAAAGGGAGATTTTTATTGAGAATATTATAATAATCTTCCATTGAATCTCCCCAATTATGAATGTATTCATTCAAAATATAGCTATCTTCGAAGTACTGCATATGAAAATTTCTGAGTGCGAACCAATTTCGTTCTGTTACATCTTCTATACTTCCCAAGCCAATAATGGTCAAGTATTGATTGAGAAAATCGTAAAAACTCGTACGGCATGATGGGCCTCCTCCCATATTATAGATTTTTCTCCAAAAATCTGAATCTTCAGGAACATCTAAACAATTAATAAGGCCCCTTCCAGCGTCTCGACTCGTATTATTCTCCATTAAAGTTTCAATTGGTTGATGAAAGAGTATTGGATCCATTAAAGACATTACTTTTGGAATCATTATAAAGGTTTGGCGCAATGAAACCCAATATTTGATATTTGATTCTATTACAGCTTTTTCTCCTCTTATTTTAGTGATAGCATAATAATCGAAAATACTGGGTTTGATGGGATCTCCTATTCTACCCATATGAATCTTTCTGAGTCTATCTCCTGTTTGTGCGACAGAACCTGTATAAATAAATTTAATATGGTTAGCACCATTAGGTTGAGCTTCAATTGCTTTAACCACGTGTTGAATAGCGACGGTATTGACCAACTCCGCTTTTTCGGGATTTTGATCTGCCTCAGGAGAGATCAATGCCATCGAGCATAGACACCAATCTATGTCCTTACAGGCTTCAAAAACATCACTGAAATTGGTTGCATTACCCCAAACTATTTTCAAACCATTTGCTTTCACAATCCCTTTTCCTTTTATAGATTTTATTCTAGAAATCTTTTCATAGGGAGCAAACAATTTTTTTTCTCTTTTCAGGGGCATTAGAAGTAAGACGATATCGTATTTTGCTCTTTTTTTCCAGAGATGTTTAAATGCTTCATAACCCATTGATCCGCTAGCACCTAACAATAAGACTTTTTCTTTTTTCAAGCAAATTCAATCCTTTGGTATATAATTAACCTTCTAAGAAAATTAATATAATTGAATCATTTATTATATTAACGAAAACAATTATAAATATAAAAATATTATGTTTTGGGAAGTTTATGGCTTTTAATTTCCCGCATACTTCGGATAAGTAATGAAATACGACTATTCCAAGGATTACGGAAATCTTATAGATTTTAATTTCCTATAATTTTTGCGAAGAATCCACAAATAATATATTATTATTTTTACACTATCAAATTATGGATGATCAAGTGAGTTTCAGTGAGATATTAAATTCTTTTTCAAGTCCCATTGCCATTAAAATACTTAAAACCTACTCAAATTCTAATAATGGTATAAATCTCTCGCATACTGCTGAATTAATAAATGAAAAAATATCTACTGTGAAGGATCATCTTAAAAAACTCGTTAAAACGAGAATTTTGTATAAAATCAATAAATTATATTATTTATCTAATTTTGGGAGCTTTATTTTTGACCTATTAACCGAAATTGAAACATTATCTAAAACACGAGAGATATTTGGTCAATTAAGCGCTAATATGATTCCTTCTAAAATTTTATTAGAATTTTTACCTTACATAAAAGAGATTCCAATAATATCTAACCAATGGCTCTTCTTGACGATCTCTAACAAGTTACTTTCACAAATTCAAACCGAGTTAGAAAAAAAACCAATTGAATTGAAGGTTTTAGGATGGAACAGCTTGGTATTAGGATTTGAAATCATTAAAAATTCTTTCAAACAGATTTCTTTTGATAAAAACTCGCTGATACATTTACTCAATAATCTTAATTTAATACTAATTTCTGATAAATCAATCATCAAAGAACTATTGGATAGCAAAAACCAGGATTTAAGAAATATTGTCGTCAATCCCGAAACCAAGGAAAGATTTCAAGTAACAGAGAACGTTGATAGATTTAAATTCATAACAATTCGATATAATGATATAATACATTTTTTTTTGAATGAAAAAGAAAAAATGGGAATTGGCCCTTATTTCATAATCGAGAAGAAACCAGGCGCTATAGAAGTATTTGATCAACTCTTTGAACATTTCCTAAGGTTAGCAAAACCTTTATGTGATTATATCTAACAAGCATTAGACTGATATATTATGTGTATATTTATTAAGGAAAAATATGTTTTTGAATTAAAATTCGAAGAAAATATAGGTATAAATTATTCAGGAATAAACTATCGGGAAATAATATTCAATGAGACTTTAATATAGTTAAGATTAGCTCGTTTGGAAGATAAACTAGAAAAGTTTTTCTCGAAAAATAATTATAATTATTAAGTTCGGTAATTATAATGGGATTAATTATCAGGACCGATCATCAGGAAAGCCCTTAATGATCGCAATCAGTAATATATATAAGTGTCCGTGATCATGTATGATAATAAGTCTCGAATTTTGATCCAATATGAAAGTTATTCCTCAATTAGAACCACAGGCAATATTTTATAATCGAAATAAATTTGGAATTTCAAGATCCATAGAGATATTGCATTCGATTATTGATAATGAAAGCGAGATTGAAAAAAGGAAAGTGGCCATTAAATATTTGGGATTACTTAAGGATAATTCTTGTTTTCCAATTTTTGAAAATTTATTAGTATCTGACGAAAATATTATAATCAAATGTGAAGCCGCTAAAGCACTAGGGCGATTAAAATTAATCAGGGGTTTAAAACCCTTGAAATGGGCTTTAGAGAACAATTCAATCAATAATGAACTTAAAAAACACATTTTAAGGGCTATAGAAAAAATTAGATTTGAAGATTCAGAAATAAAACTTTTTATTAAACACTTAAATTGTCAGGATAAATCAATTAAAACATGTATTAAAAATCGATTAATTAATTTAGGACCCCTAAGGTTGATCAATATCCTTCTAGAGTTTCTTAAAGTAAAAAATATTCCCGAAAATTATGAAATTACTCTCGTGAAATTGATGGGTTATGAGCTTTCAATGTTAAGCAATAATAATTTAATGGTTTTAAATAAAATCCATGATTCAGATGAAGATTCTGTCAAGAATTTGCTAGAAAATAAAGATTTTTTAGTTGAATTACTCACTTCCGTTTTTGAAGAAGATGATTACCAATTATTGAAGAGCACCCTCTTAATCTTAAAATATTTAGGACCTAAAATTGAAAATATTCTTATCAATTTCTTATATAAGGAAGACATTGAACCTATTATAAAAAAAAACGCAA
>JBHLMB010000144.1:0-6699 GCA_048938565.1 Promethearchaeota archaeon
CTAAATTAATAGAACCAAATGATTTTATTCTTTATAAGAAAAAATGCATTTTTTTTTTGAGTAAAGGATTTCTTGCTATAAAGCTCATTTAGATAAATAATAACATTTCATACTATACTGTAACTATTTCATACTTATTCAAAAGTAATCTATCTTTTTTTTTATATCAATATATTTTTTTTATATTGAAAGAACAAACAATTCACTTTATAAAACGGCGTCTTTAAACTTTTTCATCAAAAGGAAAAAAAAATGTTAATCCTAAAAAATAAAATCCTCAAAAGAAACTTACTTGAAAACGAGAAAAAATATTCAATCAATGAAATCGGAATAGTGAAGAATGACTTATTGAATCTTAATGAAGCATATAAAATGAGGAACTATATTTCTACAATACTACTATATGAAGATTACGAAGATGGGCTCTATAAAATTGAAGAAAACGAATACCTGCAGGTATTATTTTACTTCCATAGAAGCAATGATGATGTGAGACTAAAAGGACTTGAATATAAAGGTGGGCCTAAGGGTCTTTTTGCATCAAGAGCTCCTAATAGACCTAGCCAAATTGGTTTAACGACTGTCAAGCTTTTACAACGAAACGGACGAGAACTAAAAGTAATTGGACTTGATGCGATCAATGGAACGCCAGTACTTGATATTAAACCATTTGCAATTGAAATGGATTTGCTTGAAAATATCTCTTAATTCAAATATCTAATTTTCTAGCGCAAGATTTCAAGAAATAAATAATGCTATTTCTTTTGAAGTTCACACTATATCTCTTTAAAATGAAAAAAAGTAATGTATTCAAGGAATCTAATAATACTATTTCAAAAAGCAATTATAAAAAGCATGAAAAATAAGCGAAATGTGGTTTCAAAACATCTTTTAAAGGTGAAAGATTTAAATTCATATTAATATTAATGCATTTTAATTAAACAATCTTTTATACAAATAGAGCTACCTTTTATTAAAGAATCGAGCAATATTTAATAATGTTCACTAAAACACACCAACACATATAAAAATAAGGGATTGAATCCAATATGATCGTTTCTTTTCCCAATATGGGGCCAAACTGGGTGGCGTTTAAGACATACTTCGAGCAGAACGGGTGTGAAGTAATTGTTCCTGAACCGACCAATCGAAACACCATCAAGTTTGGCGTAAGGCACAGCCCGGAATTCGTATGCTTTCCATTCAAGGCAACCCTTGGAGATTTCAAGAACGCCTTAGATCAAGGAGCAGACACGCTGGTAATGGCCGTTGATTGCGGACCGTGTCGCTTTGGATTTTATGCCAGCGTTCAGGAACGCATTCTCAGGGATTTGGGATACAAGGATTTTCGATTGATCCCGCTCGAACAGGGCGACTTGTTGACTTTTAATTGGGTAAAAACCTTATTTCAAACATCACCTTTCAGCGATTACAAGCGATACGCAGGTGCCGTGAAGGCGGTCATTTTTTTTCTCAAGAAGGCCAAGTTAATCGAAGACATTCAAACTGCCGAAGGAATTTTTAGGGCGTACGAAAATGTTCAAGGAGGCACGACCCGCGTGGTAAAGGACTTGTTAATTCGCCTTGACGAGACTAATACGCTTAAGGGCTTGCGTAATTTTCGCACGGTTATCAAGGACTCTTTTAACGCAATGGACTTGGATAAATCTAGAAATCCCCCTAGAGTTGGGCTTTCCGGAGAAATACATATCAGCTTAGAACCTTATGTTAATTTAGATATCAGGAAAAAGTTCGGAGAGCTTGGATGTGAAGTACACCAGTCCCTCAGCTTATACGATTGGATAATGCACAAGTTGCACCTTAATTACCATAGAAAGTGGTTAGAGCACTTGGCACGGCCACATATCCCTATGGACATTGGAGGCGAATGCGTTTGGGTTCTAGGGGAGTATATCGATAAGGCAAACGCGGGATTTGACGGATTTGTTCACTCGTATCCGTTCACTTGCATGCCCGAAGTCGTGGCTCGAACGGTCATTACTAACAAGTTAAAAAAGATATACGACCTTCCAGTGCTATATTTCTCCTTCGACGATCAATCTGGTGTAGAAGGAATGCGCACGAGGATAGAAGCATTTATTGACCTAATGGAGGGCCGTCGCAAGAAGTTCGAAAAGAAAGTACAGAAAGAATATGGAAATCACTTTTGTCTCGAATGCATTAAATTAGTACAATCAAAATAACGGTATGAATCAAGATATGGTTGAAGTTTCTGAAAAAACTGCGAGCGAAGAAAACAAGAAAGACGCATTTCTAGGAATCGATGTTGGCTCTGTCAGCCTTAAGTTCGTATTAATTGACATTGGCGGCAAAGTTCTAACTCATGTGTTCCTGAGAAATACGGGTTCGCCCATCGAATCCGTGAAAGATGGAATGGCTAAATTAAAGCAAACAATCGACGCGAGCGACGAGTTGCAAGAATACGCCATTCGAGCGTGCGGTACTACTGGTTCGGCAAGGTACTTGACAAAAGCAATCGTCGGGGGGGACCTTGCGAAAACCGAGATCATCGCTCACGCCGTTGCCACTCAATCCATGTTTCCCGATGTGAGAACTATCTTGGAGATCGGAGGTCAGGACTCAAAGATTATCATCCTTCGAGACGGTATTATCATTGATTTTGCTATGAACTCCGTATGCGCTGCAGGTACGGGCTCGTTTTTAGACCATCAAGCTGCCCGATTGGGCATTGATATAGAAGAATTTGGTAAATACGCCGTAAAGTCAACGAACCCCGTGTCTATTGCCGGTAGGTGTACCGTATTTGCTGAATCTGATATGATACACAAGCAAAACGCAGGACACTCCCGAGAAGATATCATTGCGGGGCTGTGCGACTCTTTAGTGAGAAACTATCTTAACAATCTTTCAAAAGGCAAGGAATTAGCGGAGCCAGTCGTGTTTCAGGGTGGCGTGTCGTTCAATCAAGGCATTGTCGAAGCTTTTAAAAGAAATCTCGGTTGCGACATCATTGTACCCAAGTATAATGTGCTCATGGGGGCGCTTGGCATGGCAATTCTCGTGAGGGACCATTTCGTAGACCACGAGACCGAAACATTGTTTAGAGGGCTAGATGTTGCCGATCAAGAATTCAAGACATCGACTTTCATGTGTGGAGATTGTCCAAACAACTGTGAAATCGTTCAAGTAAAGATGCCTTTAGATGAAAACCAAGTAATCGCCAGATGGGGCAGTAGATGCGGAAAGTGGGAGGTGTTCTAGCATTTCTGAAATCCTTAAAAATATTTTAAAGCAGTTTAGCGAGTTCGGAGAGGAAATTCTCGAGACGGTAAAACACAAAGCCAGACTATCGACTATCTTTGATGTGTTTCTCGAGAAAATCATTCCCACATTCGTGAATGAGAACGACCTCAAGGATTACTATGAAAAACGAATGGAAGAAATAAATGAATTCATCTATAAATTATGATCTAAAATTGAATCTTTTGATTTATGTCTTTCTAATTTCTTATTAAAGATATTTTAACTTGAAATTCATTCCTCTTATTTATTAGTATATTTCTTTTACTTTATGATTTATTTCAAAGTAAAAATTTAATCAAGGTAATGCTTTAATTCTAGTACTAAAATTTTGTTCCCTGATGATGCTGCAAGAAATTGGCCATCAGAGGAGATTTTTAAACATTGGACATATTTTGCGGGAAAATTAATCTCCTCAACGAGTTCTCCAGTGTTTAATTTATGAATTTTTAATTTTTTGAGGTTATCGATTTTTCCAATGATATATTTGCTATCAGGAGTAATAGCAAGAGTACTAAATGATTTCTTTTTATCCATTGGAATTTCAAAAGCGATCTCTCCGCTACTAAAATCCAAAACTCTTAAAGGAGCTTTTTTTGAACTTGTAGCAATGTATTTCATATCCGCTGAACAATCAAGCGAAAGAATATCCTTGTTGAATATCTTTTTATGAAAGTGTAAGTGAGAGTCAAAAAAACCAACAGAAGCCACACTCCCGTCATTTCCAGCGGCGATAATTCTATTTCCATCAGAAGTTATGCACATATCCCTAACATACCTGCCCACTCGCACGATTTTCTGTAAATATTGTCGGGTAGGAATATCCAAGATAATAATGTCTCCCTTTGAAAGTCCAATGACCACAAAGTTGTTAGATATGCCAAAAGCAACCCGTACCGCCCATTGTCCCGCTGTAAGGAACTTCTTTGGTGGTTTTGTTTTATATAACCTTTTTTTCTCATTTACATCCCAAATGTTTATTTTATCAAATGCCACGCTCACGATTATGCTCCCATCCGGTGAAAAAGCCACTCCGTTTACCCATTCTTTATGCTTCCATGTATTCCAAAGAATTTTACCGGTTTCAAGATCCCATACGATAACACGACCACCTCTAGAACCTCCCACGATGAAATTTTTATCTTGTGAGATGTCTATATCGTCAAAAGTTGATAATCCATATCTCAATGTATGTAGGGAAACATCAGATAACATTAAAGCTCTCCTTCTCAATTAATATTCTTAACTTTTTGTATATTTTTTGATATTTAAATTTTTATAATAAATGGATGAAATCTTCATATTAGCAATCATTTATTTATGTTTATAATCCAATTCTTATTTAAATCAAGGAAAAAGTGATTATAGAGAATGAATATGGTTGAATTAATAATTACTTATTCAGTAATAGAATATCATAATTTACAGTTTAAAGTCTTGATGACAGGACCAGCACTTTTCTCCCTTTTCCTTTAGCGCTTTCACGCACGCCCTGCAATAGAACGCCTTGCAATGAGGACATAGGTATATGTTCACGCCTTCCACGGGGCCCTTGTGTACCAAGCACAGAAACTGTTGTTTTTGGACATCAACTTCTGATTCGGTTCTTGCCAGTTCTTCTTGTTGTTTTAAGGACGATTCTTGTTCTGTTGAAATGGATATCTCGCCAGGAACATAGGATTCGTGAAGTAGTTCATGCGACGTGCTAGATCCGGCTTTTAGAAAACCTTTATTTTTTGCTTGTTTTGCTCCGCTTGATGGATATTCTCCCAAGGTCAATAATGCTGTACTTTTCTTTTTCTTGTATTTAACCGTGAAGATTCCCCCTAATGTTGCAACACCAACAACAAGAAAAGTTGAGAATAAGACTTCTGCTGGAAATCTGGGGGGATTACCGCCCCGTGCGGGTTCCACGTGCACGGTCATCGATGCGTTAACGGAATCGCCGTCATCGTCAGTTACCGTCAGGGAAACGATAAAAGTACCGTTCGTTTCGTATTGATGCCAGGGATGTGGATCGCTAGAAATGTTTCCGTCTCCAAAGTTCCACGAGTAAGTATAAGGCATATTTCCACTGGTTAAAGTGTAGGAGAATTGTATGGATTGTCCGACCATCACATTGACGGTACTTTCTTGAAAAGTCAAGTTTGGTGCAAGATTATCGACCGTGATGAAGTCATATCTGGTCAAGTTAACGCGATCTCCGTTGGCGTCAATGACGGTAAGATTCACCATATAAGTGCCGTTCATTGCGTACAAGTGGAGGGGATTCTCATCGTTGGAGTGCGCCGTGTCATCTCCGAAGTCCCAATCGTAAACAAGGGGGTAATTCCCGTGAGTCCCGTTGTAATAAAATTGAACAGCCTCTCCTTCTATCACATTGGTGCTATCTGCGGTGAAGTTCAAGGCAGGGATGGTATCGTCCTCCACCTCGATATATCCTTCTATCGAGTGATTTGAACTATCACCATTGACATCAATCACGGTAAGATTCACGGTATAAGTGCCGTTCATTGCGTACACGTGCACGGGATTCGTCTCGTTCGAAGGAGGCGTTTCGTCTCCAAAGTACCATTCGTAGGTAAGAGGTGCGTTCCCTCCAGTGCCGTTGTAGTAGAACTGAACGCCCTGTCCTTCGACGATGTGCGTTGCGTTAGCGCCGAAACTTGCGACTGGTATAGTATCTAATTCAACTATAATTGTCGTGGTGTTAGTATCGCTATCTCCGTCAATGTCGGTCACGGTAAGAGACACGAGGAAAGTATCGTTCCACCCATAGCGATGGACGGGATCTCGTTCACTAGAATCGTTTCCGTCTCCAAAATCCCATTCATAAGCAAGAGGTATGTTTCCTCCCGTGCCCGTATAAGTAAATTGAATCGTTCCTCCTAATATTATATTGGTGGCATTCGCAATGAAATTGACATTAGGAACTGTATCCATTAGCGGAAATCTATCTTCTCCGTTTTCAAAAAAATATGAAATATCCCCAATTCCATATGGTTCTTCGGTATCAACGCCCTCATAATCGTCCCAAAAATTTCCGACGCTCCCATTATCCCATTGATTGTTCGTTCCATCGTCATTAGCGTGGATTCCATTGTCAAGGAAGCTATTCAACCATGCCTTGTTATTTTCGCTATTTAAACTTATAAATAGCCCATATTGGTCATTATTAATTAAAATATTTCCCGAAATGTTATTGTTATTTGCTTTACTCAGAGATATTCCACGGTCCGTATTATCGTTGGCGTAATTTTCCGAGATGAGGTTGTTTGAACTATAATACAAGGAAATTCCAGTAGATGTTCGAGAGGTATTCAAACCCGAAATCACGGAATTATTACAATTAATTAAAAAGACCTGACCTGCGTTAGTAAAATTGCTTGCATCAAGATCCGTCTTGTTCACGTAGTA
>JBHLMB010000145.1:0-3673 GCA_048938565.1 Promethearchaeota archaeon
CACTTCTTTTGCGATGTTATTAGCATCAGCAATTTCCATTCCTCCTTCGATTACAAGATAACTCTGAATTTTTTGAACATTAAAAGGTTCCTTTGAATATTTAGAAGTTCTAATCATAAGTGTTTTCTCTTGTTCTTCAATGACTTGTTCGATAGATATAATTTGCTCGATTATTTTTTTTCCTAAAGAAGTTAGAACCCAACCATCTGCAAACGAAGTAATAAGATTGATGTTTTTCAACGACTTCAAGTGGAAAGAAAAATTAGTAAGATTTTTACTGGTATAAAATAGCTCTTTTTGTAAGGAAGAAAATGAAAGGGGATTTGAGGATGCACTCAATGCTTTTAAGATGTCGATTCTTATTTTTTGACCCAATGTCTTGAGTTGCTTTTCTAAAATGGCGCTATTTTTGTCGGAATTCATAAATTCATTGTTTTCTTAACTCTCCTTAATGAATAATAAGCGGTCTAAATATTTAAAATTGATTTAAATTGAAGAAGGGTAATATTATTGTGATATTCCTTTTGAAAATAAAACCACATTGATATATAGCTGTTCCTTGAGCGATAAGGAAAAAGATTGTTAAAAATACAAAAATTATCTTGCCGAGACGGCAATCCTTTCGATCTCGTCCTTACGTTTTACGGCTCTCGAATCTTGGCTATTTTTTGCTGCCAGAATCAATTCTTGAGCAATATTTTCCTCGAATTGCCTCACGTTACTGTGTGATTTTGCCCCTATAGCGTGAACGAGGTATTTTATAGCCAGATCTACCCGTCTTTGAGGTGCTACATCAACAGCTGACGCATATGATATGCCTCCCATAGCAATTTTGGTAGTCTCTTCTCGAGGTGCCGTGTTAATAATCCCATCAATTAATATCTGAATGGGATTCTCTCCTGTTGTAAGGTTTATTAGAATAAAGGCGCTTTTGATGCTACTAATTAGCTTGCTTTTCTTTCCAGAGTTATATGAGCTTTTTCTACCCTTTATTTTACCGTGAATAAAACCTGGAGCAAGCATTCTATTTACGAATCTCTCTATAATAGAAATATTTGATTTCCAGAATCTCTTGTGTTCGTGCCTACCACAAGAATGGGGTACGATAATGGGTTTTAGGTTGATGTAGTTCTGTAATGTGAAATCACTAACTTCTATATCTTTGAAACTCCATGTATTAAACAATTTTACTTCTTCATCTTGTGTATTCTTGCTCATGTAGTTTACCTCATTGGTTTTTCCTTCTTACCGTAAATTAGCGCTTCTAGGGACACCCCATTTACTTTTACGACTTTCCATCGTACACCAGGAAGATCTCCAATTGCCCTCCCTTTAGCACCTCCAATACCTTCGACAACAACTCGATCGTGCTCATCAATGAAGTTTAGAGCACCATCACCAGGTAGAAAGGCAGTTATCGCTTTACCATTCTTTTTTAATTGCACCCTAACACATTTTCTAATGGCCGAGTTTGGCTGCTTACTCTCACGACCTACTTTTTGTAAGACAATTCCTAACGCTTGGGGCGCTCCTTCGAGAGGATCGCTTTTCTGTTTTAGCTTTAATTTCGTACGCTTGTATTGCGTCTTACTCCACCTAAATTTCCTTCGGTTTTTTCTGAGTTGTCGAGCAGCGTATAATCCTTTAGGTTTTCCCATTGTATAAATACCAAAAATCGTTAAAACTTAATTTAATAGATAAAATAAAACAGCCTTGAACTTAAAATTTTTGAATTTTTCAAGTTCAAATGTTATGAGTGTTAATAATGACATTATCTACATCGTAATGTCGGAGAACGAGCGTTTTAATCTTGCGTATCATGCTCCCTTCTTTTCCTATTGCTTTGCCCCTATCTTGGGGCCGAACTGATATTACAACTGTCTTTTTATCACTCTTTCCTTCCTTGATTTCTATGTTTTGAACCTTAACAGCAGATTTAGATGTATTCAAGATAAATTGAATAAATGTGTTAATATCGCTAGAAAAAGGAATTACATCAATTTTTTTTTGAAGTTTAGCCATCATATCTTTCACATGCTCACCCGCTTTTCCAATGGCTTTTCCAATATCTTCCTTCTTGACTAAAAAAATGATGACCTCCGATTTTTCATCGTCAAAATCGTATTTTTTTGAAGTCTCAAAAATTAAGCAATCTTTTACGATGGCTCCAGATATATTATTAAATAAAGAAATGAGTTCCATCGATTTTCTATCAATCTTAATGTTCTTTTTTAGCATTGTTAAAAATCATATTAAATGTTAATTGCTTTTGGATTTTAAAGACAATAAGTCCGAATCGCCAGGATCCTGGACACCTAGAACGCTAATCCAATAGGGTTTCGCACAAGCTAATCCTAGATCATAGGAAGACCCTTTATACTTGTAGAAAAAGAGTTTCTTATCAGACATTGAATTGTAGTAATTTAATTGGTCTTCTAATTCTTTTGGACAATTGTTTGCTATAAGAAGCATTTTGAAAGTATTTTTCCTCAATTCTCTGAGGACTTGATTTTTTCCATATACTACTTTCCCTGTTTTATAGGCAACTTTAATATTCGTATCAATGTCGAATTCCTTTACTTTCTTCCTCGATAAGTCGATGGATTCTCCCATGCCTTCTCTTTTCTTTTTCCGCGCCATTTTCTTAAGCTCTCGTTTGGTACTATCAATCTCGATGTAATAAATAAAATGAATGCATTATCGTTTTAATTTCTTGCTATTTCGTATTATTGTACCTGATCTAAATATCATTACCTTTTTTCGTTTAAGATCTTCAAGTTAGCATCAAGATCGAACATTACTTGGACCGAACCCGTACCTATTTTTGCTACTTGTCCAATAATGACATTTTCAGGGATTCCAAGTAGCTTTTCCTCTTCACCATAAAGACCTGCGTCAAGCAATTGATTTACGGTTACTTCAAACGCGGCTCTTGCAAACACGCTTGATTTTGATCCCGAAATGCCGTGTCTTCCAATAGACTGAATCGTTCCAGAATGACACATGAGATCAGCTAGTATTAGTAAATGACGCAAATCAACATCAAGACCTTGTTGTTCGAGTACTTTTTGGGCTTCCACGATAATCATTGATCTCGCAGCTTCAATCCCATATAATTTCTCGATTTCGTGGATGTGGTTTGAGACCGTTCTGGCAGCGTCAACTCCTTCTATTTGGATAACGCCTTGCATGTTCGTACCTTCAGTTTTTATAACCCATTCTTTTCCATTGTCAACTGGTGTTAACAAGCCTCTTTTCACGCCCCTGATCCCTTTAACTACTTTCTTTAATATTTTTTCTCGTAGTTTTTGCAAGCTTTGAAGGTCTTCAATACCTGGATCGATAATGATCGAGTTCCCCTCGCGTTTAATCGATCCCTTTTTCTTATATCGCTTCAGTACTTCTGGAATCTCGTCGATGTCTATGCCTTTTCTTTCACATATTTCGGGAATTAGATTGATGATGATGTTCCAGTTTACAAAATCTAAATCAACATCGTGAGTAATTTGTTCAATCCTTATTTGTTCAATGCTGTTGTGTACTTTTATCGCTTTTTCTTCAGTCTCGCTATAGCCTTTTTCGAGATGTATTTCCATCATGGGAGTACTGGGGAATCGTCGTGCGTCCACGATCTCTATGAGTCTTGGAAGGCCTTGTGTAACAGAAAACTCTT
>JBHLMB010000145.1:3683-6688 GCA_048938565.1 Promethearchaeota archaeon
GAATGTTCGGAGCGTGTTATGGGTAAGAAAGCCTTCATAAGTGCAAAAATTTTCATAATTTTCTACGGAAAAATCATAAACATATAGTGTAGGTGATTTTATTAGCTTAATGGAAATTATTTGGTCCCAAATAAGGTCCGAATATAAGGCGCGTTCAAGACATTCTAACTCTACCGTTATGTCAACTTTGTTTTTCTGAGCTTCTTGTTTGAAAATAATAATATATCTATCTAATGTTTGGCGTCCAATCTGTTGAGACTTAGTATTTTTACGAATGCTTGCTGCTAATGATGAATGGCTATCAATATTTAATTTTATTCTAAGATTGTTTAAAATATCACCGATACCTGGTACCATATCAATGACATCATAAGTATTTTTCTTTTTATTTTCAAGTTTAACTATTTGTTCTAAAACTTTTTTTTTTGATTCCAGGATTGAACCAATTTTATCCTTAAAGGTTGATGCGTATTTCCCTGGAATTCTAAGGTTGAATTGGTTCTTCTCTGAATATTTTGATGATAGTATCCCAAATCTCGAAAGTAAAAGGCATATTCCATCTCTTAGTTCCCTAGAATTACTGCTCGCCCGTATTTGCATTCTTTCAGCAGAAAAATTGCCATCTCCATCAAAATATGCTTGTAATAATCCAGAAAGAAACTCTTCCGGTGCATTTAAAGCCCAATTTGGAATCTTCTTATTACTCGCTCCTTTTCCACACATGCGCTCTAATAAATTCGCTAACAAGGCCGATGAGAGATTAATTGATGTACTCGGCCCATATTCCCCTTCTTCATATTTAATATGCCAAGAAATCGATAGAGAATTGGCAAAATCACAAACTCGCTTCTGATAGTTAGAATCAACATTCGCAATAGAAACAAATGAGCTTGCATTCGATCCTTCAGCAAGGTATGCTCCTATGAACCACCCAAAAGCGTAATCTAAAGGGAGAATTTCAGGAATTTTAATATTTACATTTGAAAAGGATTTTGGATATACAAAACCTGATGTTAATATATCTGCTTTTCCAGACTTGAAGGCAATTCTTAAACCATCTTCTTCAACAGGAACCGTGTATTTCACATTAAATTCAGTTTTCCAATCTCTACCCATCTGATCCCATAATTCTTTGGCTTTGATCAATTCTGATCCATACCATGCTTCGTTTTTCGGGATGTATGTTTCCAAGTTTAAATGATTTATTGTGTTAAAAGAGGGAATATTTCTAATTAAAGGTATTCTATCCCCTACTCTCAGGGAAAAGCCCGAGATTGGTTTAATAGCATTATTTTTCCTTATTAGAAAAGAATGCGAAGGAGTAGCACTAATTTGACGTCCTGAGCGAGTCTTTATTTTTAATAATTCTCCTTTTGGAGGGTGCCTACTTACTTGTCTTAATCGTCCCCAGTGCATCTTTTCGTCTTTTCCCACGCAGGGAACGCGAAACTCAGAATGATCGATATTTACAACTTCGCTATCACCGATGGTTTCGATATAATTTGCATTAGATATTAGATCGTCAATAAAATCGTCAATTCTTAAAATATGAGAGATAATACCGCGCATTACAATAATCTCTTCAGTGCCAGGAATGCTCATCTGGGTTCCAGGCTCCCCAATTGACTGTGCCGCAATGGTTCCACACGGTTCACCCGGTTCTTCCATTGCGTTATTAAAATTAATATATACTTTGTTTAGAAAGTATTCTAATTGCTCTTCCTCGAGAGACTCACCTTTTAATTTATCGTGAATCTTTTCTATCAAATCTTCTGGAATGCCGTCTTCTCTTAATTCTTCCAAGGAAATTTTTAGCATTTTGGGAGTGACTTTTGTCAAGTATTTCAAACCTCTAAAATTTTCTTTATATTAAAATTTGAACGTGTTTTTTCGATACAACAAGCAGAATATAGAATAAAATAAACCAATAGATGTTTCACTTTATATATAAAAACACCTCAAAAAATAAATATTTTTTGGTTCTTAGTGAAGATAAAAATATAATTTAGTTAACCTTGATTATTTGAACTTTTTGGTTAAACTTTGTTTCAGATCTTCAGCGATTGAACCTAACCTCGTGGCCGTCAAGGTTATCTCTTCCATTGAAGCCGTTTGCTCTTCTGTGGCCGTATTTATTTCCGTCATCTGGCTCACATTATCCTTGGAGCTTGTTGAAGCCTCGTCGATAATGTCCGAGATCTTTTCGATGTAGGATACGGTAGTTTCGATGCGATCTATGATCTGGTCTATCTGATTTTCCGTTTGAGTTATGTTATTTTTTGATTCTTCGGCTAGTTTTCTGACCTCTTCAGCCACGACGGCAAATCCCCTACCGTGTTCTCCCGCCCTTCCTGCTTCAATGCTCGCGTTTAAAGCCAATAGGTTTGTCTGTTCTGATAGATTCACGAGAATCATCATGATTTTATTAATATCTCTTGTTGAAAATTTCATCTCTTCCGATAATTTTTTTATCAATTTTGCCATCTCGCTGATCTGTTGTAATAAGCCCATTAATTTTTCAGATAAAGATTGCCCTTTTTTAGTAATCAAATTAATTTCCTCGGCCGTGGCATTTACTTCGGTGGCGCTTGATGCCAATTCTGAAGCCATTCCCGCCACATTTAAAGCAACACTTTCAGCGCTTTTAATTATTTTTTGAAGAGCTGATTGCTGTTGTTTTAAAGAAATCTCTTGGTGCCTTATTACTTTTAAACAATATCTGAGAGAATATATCAGAAATATAATTGCAGGAGGAACGAGGCAAAAGATGAGGAGAATGGACGAATCAAACACCGTGATAACAAGTACAGCCAATATTAATATAGCGGCCACACCTATGACATAGAATGTGAGTACCCTAAATTCAACCGAATTAGAAACAATCCTATATCGAAGTTTGAATCCAATTGGCATTATCGTAAAAACAACCGCTATTAACATCAGCATCATTTCAGGAGGCATAGACCCGAATTCTTGATTGATTATTGATTCACACCTCTTTATAT
>JBHLMB010000146.1:0-6682 GCA_048938565.1 Promethearchaeota archaeon
TTAATTCGACATTATCTTCGTTTTCAATAATTTGTCAGGCGAAAACGCAATTTCAATTGTTCTAATAATGATTGGGATAATGGAGTAAATTAGGAATGTCTGACACGAAAGTGCAATAGTTCTGGTTTCAAGCAAACAAAAAAAGTTTATATCCCTCCTCGAATTAATGGTGTTAATTTACAAAAATGGTAATTTCAGGGAATTCCGATGAAAAAGCTAGAAATTTCTTTTAAAGAACTCTTGGAGCAATCGGGCAAGTTAACCTTTTTAGTAGGCGCCGGCTGCTCTGCCAACCCTCCTTCGAACCTCCCGCTTGGACGGGACATGATCGAGGCCATCGTGCGCTACTCGTGCGCGGAATCAGAAGTGGAAAAGTTATTAAAAATGGAAGACCTGAGGTTCGAACAAGTCGTTGAAATCGAGCGGGATCAATTGGACCACGAGCTAAAAATCATCGACTACTACGGTGAATGTGAACATCCAAATTCTCAGCATTATTTCTTGGCCGAAATACTCGAGAAAGGGCATTTCGTGATCACGACTAATTTCGATCATTTGATCGAGTTGACTTTATTGGATGTATTGAATCTAAAAGTACCAAACGACGATATCGCTTGCGTCATAACGGAAGAAGACTATCGAAATCCCGAGTATCAAGACCCGCAGGCGTTGTTCGAAAGGGGGAAAATGGGGATTTACAAGATCCACGGCTCTCCCAAAAACATCCTGAAACCAGGCTTGGACACGAAAAAATCGCTCGTTGCAACGATTCAAGCACTTGGCTCGGGCAAGGAAGGCGAAAGCGTGTTTCAATTACAAGGATTCAAGCGTCCCGCTTTTGAAGCCCTTACCCGCGGACGCACGCTTGTCGTGATGGGTTATTCTGGAAGCGACGATTTCGATGTGGTGCCCTCCCTGTTGGTGGTAAAGGACCTAAAGAGCGTTATATGGGTGGATCACGTTCCTGAAACAAGTGACCCGCCAGCCATTTTCGAGATCCAGGGGAAAGAAGCGGGGAACCAAACCGAGCCGACCAAGGCAAGAGAAATCTTATCCAGAATAAAGCAAATGCAGCCAATCGCAAACGTGTATCTGGTAAAGGGAAACACTTCTAAATTATTAGAAAGCGTGTTAGAAAGAACGGTCGAGGTGACTGGATCAGATCAATTTCCAAGAGATCCTGAAACCTGGATGAAAGAACGCGTGAATCCTCCCTCCTCGTTCCAGCGATATCATGTGCCTTACGAGATCTATATGGGGCACGGCATGATAGAAGAGGCAATGTCAGCTTGTCAAGAAATATTGAAACTTGCAAATCGGGAAGGAAACGACGAGTGGAAGGGATTAGTGCTCAATAACATTGGAGCGATACATTACAAACAAGCAAATTTTCCCGAAGCTCTTAGGCGATTTGGTGAAGCCATTTCGATCTCCGAACAACTTGGAGACCTGTCGATAAAGGCAGCTGCAATTAACAACATGGGAGGAGTTTTTAGAAAACAGGGATATTATCCCGAGGCTCTCAGGCGATACCAGGAAGCGCTTTCGATCTGCGAGGAAATCGGAGACTTAACCGCAAAGGCAACTGCGCTTGATAGCATTGGGGGGTTATACGAGGCTCAAGGAGATTATCCCGAGGCTCTTAGGCGATACCAGGAAGCGCTTTCGATTGACGAACAACTGGGAAACCTGCCGGAAAAGGTAACCACGCTTAACAATATTGGGGTCGTGTTCGACGCACAAGAAGATTATCTCGAAGCTCTCAAGCGATACGAGGAAGCGCTTTCGATCTGCGAACAACTGGGAAACCTGTCGAAAAAGGTCATTTGCCTGAACAACATTGGAGGCATATTTAGAGATCAAGGAAGATACGAGGAAGCGTTTAAATGGTGCGAGGAAGCGCTTTCAATCTCCGAGAATTTGGGGATCCTTTCGGAAAAGATAATTTGCCTGAACAACATTGGGATGATACATAACGCACGAGGAGACCTTCCCCGGGCGCTTGAACTATACGAGGAAGGGCTCTCGGTCTCGGAGCAAGTTGGAGACCTACCAGGAAAGGCCAATTGCTTGAACAACATGGGAGCAATCCTTGACGCTCAAGGAAAATACCATGAAGCGCTCGAGCAATACGAGCAAACACTTTCGATCGACGAACAATTGGGAAACCTACCGGGAAAAGCCAAAAGCTTGTTCAACATTGGAGGGATTTACGTTAAAATGGCAAGATATCTTGACGCACTGAGATCCTTTAGAGAAGCATTAGATATTTGTGAACGAACAAATGACTTGTTATGCATGGCTGCCGTTTACAATGGGATCTCGTTGATATACTCGTTAAAAGAGCATCAGTCTGAGGCGCTTAATTGGTGCGAGAAAGCGTTCCAGATTTCAGAAAAATTGGGGAATCTCTTGGAAAAAGCCACTTATACTGCCAATATTGCAACCATACTTTATAAACAAGGAAATTTCAAGGGGGCACTCAAAGAGTTCGAAGATTCTTTAGAATTAATGGTCAAACTTGGATTAGGCGAGACCCGAAATGCCTTAAAATGCATGAAAATGATCAAGCACATCAAGAATGAAAATGAATGACGAAAAAGAACAGATATCCCTTGAAATATTTATTTCTCGCTACTGCTCGATATTCGTGAGTAGATACAGAGATGATGGATGATCATATCAGTTTAATATATGGAGGATGAGATTTTAGACGACCAGGCTCGTCCTGAGGAAATGTATATTCAAATTTTATTACTTCTGTCTTGGGTTCATTCGGAATCCAAAGCATTATTGCATGAGGTATCATAACAAGCGTCTCACTTGTTTTAATGTTTCCAATGTAAAATAGGGAAATGAAAAAAAGAAAAATATTAGATATAAAAATTAGTTGCCTTTAGCTTTAATAAAAAAAAAGAATTTAAAAATTTATTATGTGTCTCTAATCAAAAAAAGAGTACCCTCCAGTGTGGTCGTTCCTTTGCGGGTATTGCCCATAAGGGTTGTCGTATGGTCGAAGAGCGGCCCAAAATTCTGCTGCAGCTTTAGCCATGTTATAAGCTATATCAAGTATATATCCCTCACTTAACCAATAAAAAAACTCATCAGAGAATACCCCTTCCCCTGTGATAGGCCAGAGATGTGCATAAGTATAACGATTCGTGCTTAATATTAAGCAATACCTATCGCTAGTGAAATAAGGTTTAATTCCTCCAGCATAGCAAGCCTCCACAAATATAAGTATGTGATGGCTTTCTAAATTCTCAATACTTGAATTTATTTCTCCTGAACTTACTCTCTGCGGTAGCTTTATGATTGAATATTCCATTCTGTCATCAGGATTGCAATATTCTCCGTGCCCTGCAAAATAAAAAAAGCAAGAATCACGAGATCCTTCTTCGAGGTCAAATTCTGCCATTCTATCACTAAAAGATGGACCTCCGTCCTGATCTTTTCTAGAATTTTTATAGAGCCTAAATCTATCATAACCCCTTCCCCTAAGCACGTCCCTGTATTCGTAAATAACATTGCTATCGGCTAATGGATTTGATGCCCAGAAAAAAGCAGCTAATCTCTCGGCCATGTTATCAACTGTCACAGTCCGAGCAATTTCATTCACGCCTCCTTTAAGATCGTAGGCCTTTATACTGATTTCGGTCTTGCCCTCGTCTAGAGAAGTGGTATCCCATTGATAAGTAAACTCCCAAAGTTCTGTTAAAGAACTCCTCCGTTCTGATCCGAAAAATTTACCATCAACAAAAACCTCTACTAGCCACACTCCAATGTTGTCATAACTTTTTATATTTAATGGATATAACTCTCTGACATTAGTCCCATTGTCTAAGTTCATCAATGAGATTGTCGGTCTCCTAATGTCTTCAATTGTCGTGGTAGAGAAATAGCGAGTTATCGATTGATAATGAGTTGTACCCCTAATTCCAAACACTTTTAACTCGTGAAATCCGTCAGCAGGCATTGGAATGACATTGTTTCCGGTAATTGGCACGCGAGATGTTTTGTCAAGCGAATAACTGAGAGAATCTAAGGAAAAAGCAAGATCTATGTCTAGCACCAACCCTTCTTTTAGGTTATTTCCAAGGCGATAATCTGGGTCCCACGAGAACCCCACTGCGTCCAGGTACGCCTTGCCTTTCGAGGAGGCTACCGTTTGGACGAGAAATCTGTCCATGCTAATTGCATTTATTTCGTCTCGGAAGGGAAAAGGCATGCCCGAGATGTCGGTTGTAGAGTCGCCGTTAATCCACAGGTACCAGCCTCTCCTTACGTATTGGTTCCCAAAGCAACAGAACTCCATTCTTAAATGGTACCAGCGGTCGTATTCGAACTCGCAAATTTCAACGTGGCTATCATCGTAATTAATGCGATAAAGAAACCCGTCCTTGAACACGAGCCAAGCTCCCGCCGAGCTCCCGTCTAGCACTGCAAAGTCGAACGCACCCGTGCTTCCAGCCTCTATTCGCGCCCAAAATTCCACCGTTCCTGATTGTCGCTCAGGAAAATCTTTATGCATTGCCACGGAGTTGCCGCTTGATGTACTAAGATCTTCAAGTACTGCTACTTTCTCGTGTCTTTCTATTCCTGGATCCACCTGAATGCTTCCACCACTTTCTCGAACGACCGTCCAACCAGAAGGACGCTCGTAATCCTGATTCCAATCAAAACCGTCCGTTGCTGGAAAGTACCCAAATTTTCGCTTTTTAGTAATATTGCCTTCCAATGGACTGAGGATCGCGATGCTTTCAACCTTGAAATTTCGAACATCCGATTCGTATATGGTTCCTCCAGCGGTTCCAGAAACTTTTAACGAATGATCGCCGTCAGCGGGCATTGGAAGCACGAAGTCTCCGGATATCGACACGGGAGATCCTCCATCTAACCAATATTTAAGAGTATCAAAGGTTAAAAAAAGATCGATGTCCACATTCAATCCTTCCTGGGTATTTTTTCCAATGTGATAGTTCGAATCCCAACTAAAACCAACGGCGTCGATGTACATCGTTCCTTTTGCCTTGGATGTCGTGTGGACTAAAAATTGGTCCATTTGAAATACATTTGCTTGGTCTCGGAAAGATAATGGAAGCATGTTTTTTTTAACACCATCGATCCACAAGTCCCAGCCTTTCCAGGAGTAGTAGGAAGAATAGCAATTGAAGTACATTTTCACGTGATACCATCGATCGTATTCGAACGAGCAGACTTCTTGGTTATCTCCATCGTAATTGTAGACCTTTCCATTTAAGAAAAGTAACCACGCTCCAGCTTTAGAACTTGATGTGATGTCCTTTATTGCCACGTAATACCTATCAGTGCTTCCAGACTTGATCCTCACCCAGAACTCAACGATTCCATCGTCCTTTTCCTCGCTAAATTTCTTGTATAACGCCAAATACCTACCATCAGAGCTACTTTGATCGTCTAGTGCCAATACTTTCTTGTGTCCCGCAACTTCGAACGTTACGTGTATATCGCCACCGCGTTCTTTAGCTTCATCCCATCCAGAAGGTTCATCACCATCTGAAGTATCTTCGAAACCGTGAGTTGCGGGATAAAACCCGCGTTCTAATATCGATATTACTTGCCCTTCACTTGGACTGACGATATCAATCTCACCAGCACTCGTATTTAGTTCGTAAGGCCCGGTTTCCTTTCCTGAAGGGGATGTAAACAAGATCGTCAAACCCGAAAAAGCAAATGACATGATAATTGTCATCACAAGGAGAGCTTTTGATGGCTTCATTTTTAATTTATTATTTGGTTTCATTTTTCATCTTTTGTATTGGATTTTTTTCTAAAAAATATACATTTACTAATAACTTAAAACACTATTTAAACCAATACGAAATGAAGATGAATTATCAAAATTCAGAAACAACGGGCTTTCGCAAAATTACTGTCAATTCTGGAAGTACTGCTTGGAAAATGCTTTACATCGTTTCAATTTATAAAAAGCTTTTTTTATCTCTATTATAATTGATCGTTATTTTCTGTATAGAATTGGTCTTTTACTCGAATGCTGCTTTTATTTTTTAATTTTTAAAATAATAACCATCATTTAAAAAGATTTTTTCACCATTCATTTCTCGATTTTTAATATGTGTACTAAGAACGCCAATATCTTTCACATGATGAAATATCTTTCAAACCAAAACAGTCTAAAAAATAGAAAAAAGAAAAAAAAAAGAGTGGTTAATTATAAATTCTAAACCACTTACACTTTCATGCTTTTTCTGGCTTCGAGCAAGTCGTCGACCACGGATGGGTCGGCTAACGTGGTCGTGTTGCCAACGTCCTCTCCTGAGGCAATTGCCTTGAGGATTCTTCGCATGATCTTGCCGCTTCGAGTCTTTGGCAAGGCGTCTGCGAATTGAACGACGTCTGGTTGGAACACGGGTCCGATTTCGGTCCTGACGTGCATCTTGATTTCTTTCATCAAGTCGTCGGATTTCTCAACGCCCTTCATCAAGGTGACTTTGGTCAGTAATTCATCCATCCCATATCGCTTGAAAAACCGCTCAATTGATAAAAAAGTAAAATTCTGAATAATAAAAATCATTGAGAATTAGTAGGAAGAAATACATTTGGCGTGCTAAACAATTATCAATTTTATCAAGAACTTAAATAATATCGTGCTTAATATTCTTTATACGAAAACATATGAAAT
>JBHLMB010000147.1:0-6671 GCA_048938565.1 Promethearchaeota archaeon
TTATAGGAGGCGCAAGGACGCCAATTGGGAGGTTTGGAAAAAGTTTCCAGGATGTTCCGGCCGTTGATTTGGGATGTATAGCAATAAAGGCTGCGATAGAACGATCTGAGATTGACATAGATACTATAGAAGACGTTATAATTGGAGCCATTCATCAAGAAGGGATGGGTAATAATCCAGCAAGAATCGCTTCTCTTAAAGCAGGCATTCCCCATACGGCGGGTGCGTTGACCGTTAATAATGTGTGTTCTTCTGGAATGAAGGCAGTAGAGATTGCAGCTCATAGGATAGCAATGGGCATAAACGATGTTGTTGTTGCTGCAGGAATGGAAAGCAATTCTCAATGCCCCTACTTATTAATGAATGCACGATGGGGCTATCGCCTTTCGAATCAAGTTGTAGAAGATGCTTTGTTTTACGATGGTTTTACAGATGTTTAACGGTATGTATGGAGGGTACCAAAATGTGTGTGAAACAGCAGAAAATATTTTAGAGAACTCAACATATATTTGTTCAAAATATAATCTCCCATCTTTTTCTCTTTCATTCAACGAGATCAACGAATTTGCATTAAATAGCCATAAAAAATATTTTAAAGCCAAACAAGAAGGGTTTTTCAAGGAAATAACGCCAGTTGACTTTATTATCAATAATAAAAAAATAAGCCTTTACGAAGACGAAAGTCCCAGAAAAAATTTGACTCTCGATTCACTGAATAACATGAAACCCCTTTTTAGAAAAAATGGAATGGTTACAGCAGGAAACATAACTAAATTAAATGATGGAGCAGCAGCACTCGTTTTGATGTCTCAAGAAAAGGCAGAAGAATTTGGTATTACACCTTTAGGTAATTGGGTAACTTCTGATGCAGGAAATGTCGAACCTCAATTTATGGGAATAGGCCCAATAATTGCCATTAGAAATTTGTTGACTAAAGTAGCCTTACAAATAAAGGATGTTGACATTTTTGAAATTAATGAAGCACAAGCACAACAAGTTCTTTTCTGTGTGAGGGCATTAGAATTAGATAATAATAAAGTAAATGTAAATGGAGGTGCTATTGCATTAGGACATCCTCCTGGGATGACGGGTGTAAGATTAATTCTCACAGCCTTAGAAGAATTACAACGAAGAAGTGTTAATCTCGCCATATGCTCACAATGTGCTGGAGGCGGTACTGGAATGGCCACACTAATCAAGCATAATCTATGACTTTCTTAAAAGCAGTCATGTTACTAACTACTAATTTTAAAATATTATTAATCCAATTTTGCGTGTCGTTGTAAAGCATTTTCTACTTATTTGATAATATTAAAAATCTGAACTTATATTATATCGTAAGATAGTAATAATAAAATACTTGATTAATATGGAAAATATTTTAAGCTCCTTGAACCTTTCAAAAGAAGCAATTGAAGTGTATCTAAAGATATCTGGTCAAAATCCACTAAGTCGAGAGGAAATTATCGAAAATAATCAAAACTTACCCAGTGATAAAGTAAAAGAAATTATTAACACGCTTCTCGAACTAAAATTATTAACAAACATAATGTCCGATGATTCCAAATTAGCTCCTCGGTTTTTGCCTTTACCTCCTTTTGCTGCTATATATCAAATATACGGTAATATAGAAAAAGAAGACACGGAAGAATATAAGATTGTAGGATCAAAAATAGAATCTCTAGTTTCTGAAATTTTAGAAGAAACGAGCAAGACCATGGGATTAGATTCGATTATAGAAGATATAACGGAATTGAGAAATAATTTTGGCAATGAATCATCAGAAATCAGAAACGAAGTTGAAGAAATAATGAAAGAAATGCAAACAAGAGATGATTCTGCTTTATATTATCTAGAGTTCGAAGATTCTCTTAAGGAGGTTATCCATTCTAAATTTGCCAGCGTGTTAGAAATCATTCTTCAAATCGAAAACATCGAAGATAATCCATTACGAGATTCTATTAATTCAGATCAATGGATCCAAATTAAATCATATCTCAAAAACATTCTTGCTAAAAATGTACACAAAAAAACTTTAGAATTAGATGCAAGAATTTCCCAAAAATTCAACGAATTAAAGAACTATTTTGCTTCAAAATTAGCTATTAGTATGGAAGAGCAATTTGGACAAAATGTCATTAATTTAGGGATCCTCAAGATCATTATAGACGAGATAAATCAATTAATACAGAAATTATCGAAGAAAAAAGAATTGAACAAAAAATTATCAAAAATAAATACGATTGCAAGAAAAAAAATATTCCTAGAATTAAATAATTTTAATAGAAGTTTTATAGATAGCATAAAACAAATAGAAAATTTTCTTCCTGCGATAATTGAAAATTATTTTAAGAACGATGAGTTTTGGCAAATCACGAGCGAGGGGAGCATAAGGGAAGAGATTACAAAGATTTCGCAAGATTCTTCACAAGATATAGTGATTATAATTCCTAAAATATCTGGATTTTTAGACCTGAATTTTTTACAAGAGCGGAAAAATAAAATCAAACTGAAGATAATCGCTTCAGATGCTCATGATAGTGAAATGGTAACACGCCTTAAGACTTTTCCTAACATTGAATATTTCAGGATTGAAAAAAACAAGATCATATTGATTAAAGGAGAAGCTATTCTCATTTTGGGATATTCAAAATTAAAAGAAAATGAGGTTGAGATAACAACAAGGGGTATTGCTTTTACTTCTAAAAATTTCATTGAACTTTTGGAACCAATAGTTCCTATAATGGAAGAACAAGGACAACTTCCCGTGAGCATACAAATTAATAAAAACTTTAATTTAATGCTAAATAACATTAATAATTTCAAAGGTAAGAAGTTAGGTCGAATTCTTCAAAAAAATTTAGACATTCTCTCAAAAATAGAAGGTATATCTTTGAAACTCTTAGAATTAAAACTCATAGCTAATAAGCTTAAAGGAATACAAGATCAACTTAATAACGATTTCAAAAATGATTTGATTGATAAAATTACCTTATGGAACGAAGATTTAACCGGTTTACCTCTAAATCTAATTCATAAGGGAGAAACATCGACAATTGAAGAAGAATTAGATCCTGATAGAATCCTCGATTTGGAAGGGAGGAGGCCTTTTGAAGATGAGGAGGAGCAATTTGGAAATGTGGATCAAGAAAAAATAGAACCTCTATTTGATATCCTTCTCGAAGAAGTAGATAAAAGCAATGCTCTTGAATTAAGCAACCAAATACAAAACGCAATAAACACATTAATGCAAATTCAGGGATACTCGATCATTACTACTTGGAAAGATTCGTTGAAGGGTTTGGAAGATAACAATAAGATACTAGATTCACCATATCAAGAAAAGTTGAGAGAGGATATTACTCGTTGGAAAGCGGCTATATTGAACCAAAATGCTAGCTATAAAACCAGAAATACAAATGTTAGATTCGCCAAACAAACTCCAGATGAGGATATAGATCTTAGAGGTTACGTAAGTCCTGGCCTAATGCAAGGAAATCAAAATGGAGGAGAAACATCATTGGAAGTTACTGAGATTGAATCTATTTCCAAGGAAGACCTGCTGAAAACATATTTCGACAAGATTACTGAAGGAATTAATAAAATGACAGGAGTAGAATTAAGCAAAATTTTACAGGATATAGGTGATACGCTCATCGAAACACACGGATACATGGCAACTAAAGAAGTGAGGCCACTAATAAATAAAGTTAAGACCTGTAAAAAAACTCTCGACGAAGATTTAAAATCAGATTTTATAACAAAGATAACGGAATTAAAACAAAAATATATTCCTGAAGAACTCGAGGACACCTTAGGAGATTACACTCCTAGTTTTGTTACCATTACAGAAGATATGAGCAATGACAATGAAGTATCAGAAAACAATGAAGAAACTGAATTATCACGACTCATTGATAAGGTATTAGAAGATGTAAATACGCTTGAAGGTTATAAATTAACCGATACATTACAAGAGATTGCGGACATCATTATGCAAACGAAAGGATCCTTGGCAGCTAGAGCAATTCGTCCTTGGGTAAATAAAATAAGAGCTATAAGAGAACCCTTAGACGAGAAAATAAAAAAGCAATTCATAGATGAATTCGAACAGATAAAATCAAAAAATTGTGAATAATATTTAATTATTACCTCCTTTTTTTAATATTACCTTTAATCTTTGTAATGCTTGTTATATATAGAATACATAGAATCACTTATAAAGAAAAAGAATAAAAAAAATTTTAGAATCTACCACCACATTTCCCACAAAATAGGCCCTCCTCTTCTTGTTGGGCGCCACAATGAGGGCAAAATTTAACAGATATCTTCTGTACAGTGCTGGAACCGGCTTGGGTGTTAGCATAATTCGCAGGATTGTATTGTGGATTGGCAGGCCTACTCGTAGGGCTAGACTGAGGGATATAAGACTTGTTTTTAGATTTAGATCTTATCTTTTCAACAATATCTGGATTCTTTTGTATGTATTTAGAAACTCCTCCACCAATGATCGATATAATTCCGCATATTATTGGCCCTATTATCCCAAATCCTTCCGTTAAAAAACTCCAAAAACTCATTGGAAATGTTCCACCTAGCCTTTCATAATATTGACTAAATCCCATATCTACAAAAATCATATACATAATCGTTGAGATTATGATTATAATACCAAATATAATTTGTGTAATTCCATGACCCTCACCTCTCTTCTCCTGCATTGCAAGAACCAAAATACCAATGAGAGAAATAACAATCATTGCAAAACAGATCATTGAAGGAATGAATACTTCGTATGCTTCTATAAAAAATTCAGATGTTGCCGGTCCCGGACCTGTAAAAACATTTGTAGACCAAAAACCCCACATCCATAAATCAAATACCATTCCCATAGAGCCATATATTCCAGATACCGTTCCTGTTGGCGTTATGAGTGCAATTATTCCAATAATGAATGATATTAAGGGAAGCACATATGTGTATTTCGTCCAATCATTTTTTGAACTCATTTTAAATCGAATTTGATTTTAATTATTAAAAACTAAATTTTTATTATTTAAAAAATCTTTTTTTCTTGATTTATTTTTTCCTGAAATTTCTACTTAAGAAAAAATATCGCAACTTAGAAAAGAAATAACCCCAAAATCCCAATATAAATAAATGTATTCCTTATTACAAAATTAATTATAAATAAAGAGAAAAAAAATTGTTAAAATCTACCCCCACATTTCCCACAAAATAAACCCTCCTCTTCTTGTTGGGCTCCACAGTGAGGACAAAATTTTACGGATACCTTCTGAACAAAATTTTTTCCAGCTTGCGTGCTTGAATAATTCGCAGGATTGTATTGTGGATTGGCAGACCTGGTCGCAGCGCTAGATTGAGGGACATAGGATTTGCTTTCAGCACGAGAACCTACTTTTTTACCAATATCTGGATTCTTTTCCACATATTTTGAAACCCCACCACCTATTAATGATACAATTGCACTAAAAATTAACAGGTAAAATGCAAAACTTGGACTTACAACATCCCACGCATCATATCCTGAAGGCCAAGAACCATTCATTCTTATATATGCTGCCCTGTATGCATAATCAAATACAACATAAAAAACTATTAATATTGCTATGATGAGCACTCCAATCACAATTTGCCCGGTTCCAGTATGTTCACCTCTCTTCTCTTTAACAACCTTTGATATCAATGTAATAATAAGGATAGCGAAGGCAGCAAAAAAAGCGAGAGTTGCGGTAAATATTTCCCTGAATTCATTAAAATAGAATCCAAATTCTGAAGATCCTGCAAAAACACTAATGTATATATGACCCCACCAAAAATAATAGGCACTATAGAACCCAGGCATAGATTCTACTACAGGAGGTACGATGAGGGCTATTAATCCTAATAGAGCTGCTATAGCTGGAATTACCCAAGTATATTTTGTGTAATCGTCTTTATAACTCATTTAAATCACTTTTTTTATCTTTTGATTTTAATTATTGAAAAATAAATCTTCATAATTTAAAAAAGCTATTTTTTTTCTAGCTATTAACTTTTAACTATTGAATATCCTTTTGAATCAGAGATTTCTAATAACAAGATATAAATTCAACAAGATCTATATTAGAAATTTATAATTCAATTATAAATATAACCAAAGAAGATTTGTGCTGTAAGTCTTCGTGAAACATAAATTTCACGATAAAATTAAAATATCTCCGCATTATCCCTAAAGTCTAAATAATATCCCCAATCGATATTAAATTCTAATGAATATTTTTGTTTCACATACTTTATTCAAATGTAAGAATCATCATAGGGATCTATTGAAGGATCATAGAAAGGATCGTTGAAAGGATCATTGGAAGAATCATTGAAAGAGTTATTGTGAGAATCATCATAAAAAGGATCACTGAAAGAATCATTAAAAAAATCTTCAAATGAATCATCATCTTCAATTACACTATATTCAACATTTACTTTATTTTCTTTGAGCCTCGAAATTAATTGTTGCGAAAAATAATCTAATTCTTGCCCATTTTCGAGTATTATAAGATCTTGAAGCATATATAGATTCTGTATTGATGACGGTAAAGAAATTATTTCATTATATGTTTCTAAAAGCTTATTTTTATCTCCATGATTTATTGCATCAACTATTTTTTCTA
>JBHLMB010000148.1:0-6600 GCA_048938565.1 Promethearchaeota archaeon
TTAAAATAGCTGAAAAGATAAAGTTTAAGAAATTTATCGAGACAATTCAGAAACTCGAAGGAGAGGAGCGATATGTGGATGCTTTGGATAAGCTTAACGCCATTACGGGAAGGCTTGAAGAGGAACATAAGTACGAGCTTATGTTTCTAAAGGGAAAAATGAATTACCTTAGGAAACGTTACGACATGACAATAAATTTCCTTTTCAAACTAGTAAAGGAAAAATTTGATTATCCTGATGCTTTCTTGTATTTAGGGAGGGCTTACGAGGAATTAGGATTAAGCGATAAGGCCAAATGGGCCTTTGAACGCGTCCCTAAAGAATAATAAGAAGTTTATCAGACTTTTTAAAGCGTGGATATCTTTTTTTATATTATTGCATTCCTTTAACCTATGAATCGTTATTGCTTGACGATTGCTGGTGCAGATCCTACTTCTGCCGCTGGAATACAAGCGGATGTAAGGACATTTGATCGATGTGGAATACACGCATTTTCCGTCATTACAGCCATCACGTGTCAAACTGCTACTCGATTTTATGATTATACCGCCTTTCCTGATATATTGAAAGGTCAATTAAGCGCGATATTGGACCATTATCCGGTAAAACACGTTAAAATTGGAATGATTCCCGACGAGACATCTTTGGATATTATCGTAGATTTCATTAAGAAATTTGATTTAGAGGTTGTATACGATCCCGTGACCATTTCAAGCGCAGGAAAGAGACTTTCTTTAGAAGGTTTAGAGAATGCTATCGAAAAAAGGATTTTCCCTTTAGTGAAGATATTAACACCAAATGTATTTGAAGCTTCTCATTATTCAAGAATTGATTTAACAAACCTATCCTTAAAAGACACTACGCTTCTTAGAAAAGCATCTAACGGATTACTTGATAAATTATATATGGATGCGAGTAAAGCTAAAGAAGAGAAAGCCGTTATAATAAAGAATGCAATGACAACAAGAGAAAAAATAATGGATTTTACCATACTGAATAAAAATACGGAAAAAGGCCTCGAACAAGAATATAAAATATGGGAAAAACAAAAAATCACCTTCAAGGGAAATATACACGGGACGGGGTGTGTGTTTTCTTCTGCTTTAACCGCTTATATGAGTTTAGGTAATGGAATCAAGAACTCAATAACGCTTGCAGAGGAGTTCTTTGATGAAAAATTCTCGAATTTCATAGAACTCCCTGAAAACGGTAAAATCTTAGATCTAACTATGTCAAAAGAAAAAATAAAGGTAATCAACCAGATTAAAAAAGTATATTCGTTTATTTCATCCGACAAGAAATTCAGTAAATTAATTCCCGAAGTTAGATTGAATATATCCTGCTCCCTCCCTGAAGCTAAAACACGAGACGATATTGCAGGTATTGAAGGTAGAATTACTACTATTAATGGATATCCACGAGCTTCGGGTGACATAAAATTTGGTGTTTCTGACCATACAGCACGCCTGATTATTACCGCAAAAGAATTCGATAATTCGATAAACCTTGTTACTAATTTAAAATACAAGGAAAAATACATAAAGCGCATTCAGGAGAACACAGATTTGTTTACATATGAATTTGTAAGGGAATTCCAACCACATGAAGTAAAAGCGAAAGAACATTCTACAATGCAATGGTTGATTAAGGAGAGTGTGGATAAGACTGGAAGAGTACCCGACATAATTTGGGATAAAGGAGCAATAGGAAAAGAACCAATTATTAGAGTGTTTGCTAAAAACTCCAGAGATCTCATTTCTAAACTCGAACGCATTGTTAGACAAATTTAATTGAATTAATTTATTTTCCTTAGTTGCATTTTCGGAATGTATATGTTTAGATGAATTTAAAAAAAGATTATAATTCTGAAAAAATTAAAAAAATAACCACTTCCTAAAGTGAAATATGGTAAGTAAAGAGTTCAAAAAAGTATTTGCAATGATTAAAGCCATGCAGTACATTGGTGCTCCTAAGCCGGTAGAAGAAATTCGAAAAAGCCTTGAAAAAATCGCCAAAATATCACAACTTGCAGATGATGTGAAAATAAAGGAGGTACGCGCCTATGGTGGTGTGAAAGGAGCTTGGATCACTTTTCCTGAATCGAATAATGTTACCATCATAATGTATCTTCACGGGGGGTATGTTTCAGGATCATCTAGCACACATTATAATTTAATTTCTCGAGTTGGTCGAGTAGCCCAAGCAAAAGTTTTTTCTATCGATTATAGCCTTGGTCCTGAACAACCATTTCCTGCAGGTTTAGATGACGCCGTAAATGCATATAAGTGTTTGATATGCCTGAGGAAAATTAATCCAAACAATATAATTTTGTAGGAGATTCTGCAGGAGGAGGCCTTGCGCTTGCAACGGTTTTAAGGTTGAAAGAGGAAGGTACGCCCTTACCAAAAGCTATCGTTTGTTTCTCTCCTTGGTTGGATTTATGCTTATCAGGAAAATCATTTAAAAATAATGCTGAGAGAAATCCATTTCTCACGCAACAATTTTTAAAGGTTGCTTCTAAGTGGTACTGTGCAGGTATGGATCCTAAAAATCCTTTAATAAGTCCACTTTACGGAAACCTTCAAGGATTCCCACCAATTCTCATACAGGTCGGAACCCAGTAATTATTGCTTAATGATTCAGTGCGTTTTTCTGAACGGGCGAAGGAAGCAGGAGTAGACATAACACTTGAAGTATATGAAGGAATGATCCATTTTTTTCAGGCTTTTGCTGCTTTTGTGCCTGAACCGAATTAAGCCCTCGAAAAAGTCGGGGAGTATATTAGAAATAGGATTAATTAAAAAAATTTTATTAGATATTATTTATTCTTGATTTCTTTCCTTTACACTTACTTCCATAACAATATTGCCCCAACCACCGCATTTCAGACCTACATCACAACAACCAAGCCTTTTAAATCGCAAGTCGTTAGGTTCACATCCCGCATATATTAATTCGTTGATTGCGAATACAAATTTATCAAGTTCGCTGAGAGCAAAAATACACATTTTTTTGGGGCATCTATTTGCAAGTACATTCCCACTACCATCAAGATAAAACTTATCTCCTACCTTATGTTGGCTATTACATCCATGAGATTCTACAATCTCTACAACAATCGTTGAATTGGCAAGTTTATCAGCATTAGATATCACATCTTGATTTCGTGGATTCGATATAAACTCCAAGGTTTCGTCATTGTCGTATCCATAGTGTTCTTTTATCATTTCATTAATATTTTGATTAGATTTCATTTAGATCCTCTTTTTTTTTTCATATTTTTAATTTATAAGTTTAATCTAAAGATCAAATATTGATTTATAACTATAATCGACAAATTAAAACCATTTTTAAGTTGTTAAATATATTGTATAATTTCTTATTCCGGGGGTTTTGAATAAATAAAAAATAAAATTCAAGTAATTCTATCGTTTTTTATAGCGTCTTTTAAGACTTTAATCGCACAGAATTCTCCACACATGCTACAAACTTCCTCATCCTCGTCATCGCACTTGTTACGATTGTGAATTTTTTCTGCCCTATCTGGATCGATTGATAACCTGATCATTTCCTGCCAATCGAGGTTATTTCTTGCCACATCCATCTTATAATCCCAGCCTGATACCCTGCTCCCGTACCGAGTTATATTTACTGCATGAGCAGCTATTTTCGAGCATATGACACCTTGCTTCACATCATCTATCGTGGGTAGACCTAAATGCTCTGAAGGAGTAACATAACATAAATAATCAACACCTGCCATTCCAGCAATGACACCACCAATTGCAGATACGATATCATCGTATCCTGGAGCTATATCAGTAACTAAAGGACCTAACACATAAAAAGGAGCTCCTTCACAAAGAGACTTCTGCATCTTAATATTACTCTCTATCTCGTGAGCAGGTACATGTCCAGGGCCTTCTACCATGACTTGAATGTTTTCCTTCCACGCTCTTTTAACTAATCTCGAAATTTCGAGCAATTCTTGTACTTGAGCGTAATCCGTGGAATCAAAAATGCATCCAGGCCTACAACCATCTCCTAAAGAAAGCGTGAAATCGTATTCTTTGGCTATTTCTAACAAGTAATCGTATCGCCTGTTAAAAGGATTTTCTTTCTTGTTTTCGAGCATCCAAGCTGCTAAAAAGGTGCCACCTCTAGAGACAACTCCCATTGTTCTCGGATGTGCCTTTAAATGCCCTACAATTTCTCGCGTGATGCCCACGTGAATTGTGAAGAAATCCACGCCCTCTTTCGCTTGCTCTTCTACGACACTAAACAAATCATCCTCGTCCATGTTGATAATGGCACCTTTTCTTTCCAGCGCCCTCAATGCCGATTGATACACGGGAACTGTTCCTATTGGCACGCGTATTTCGGTTAAAATATTTTTCCTGATTGTTTTTATATCACTTTCAGTAACACCCGTGCTTAGATCCATTACAGTATCTGCGCCGTATTTCACTGCCACCTTTGCTTTCTCTAACTCACCCATAATATCGCATACTTTCTTACTTGAGCCCACATTTGCGTTAATTTTTACTAATAATCCTTCGCCAATACCAATCGGATTTTCTAGATTTCTTTGATTCGATTTGGGCACGACAATTCTACCGCTTGCAATTCCGCGACGCACAAGTTCAGCGTCAACTTTCTCTTTTTCGGCCACTATTTTCATTTCTTTAGTTATAATTCCTTCCCTTGCAAGCTTCATTAGTGTTGACATATTCGAGACCTAGAAAATATCCATGATGTAAGTTAATTCTACAAGTAAAAACAAATACAGAAGGGATTATAACCTTTTGGTTTATGAGATAATAAATTTCATGAAATAGTTTTTTTATAACTAGTCCCAATAACCAATTTTTAGCTGTTTTAAGAGCTCAACTAAGGAATCTGTAATGTCGTAATGCTTTATTTCGTTAAAAGGTACGAAAAATGCATCCAAGGCATCATCCTGGGCAATTGGAGATTGATCAGGATCTCCCTCTACCTGTTCGACAAAATAATTGAGAAGAACATAATGGTATTCTATTTTACCATTAGCATCACGCATTATTTTATCAATAATCCCTGCAAGTTTAGTCACTTTCACTTTTATTCCAGTTTCTTCGTAACCTTCCCTCTCAGCAGCCGTTTCAGTAGGCTCTCCTAAATTCAAATGACCTCCCGGTATGCTCCACCGTCCCGCATCAGGATTGAATTTTCTCCTAATCAACAATAAATGCTCATTTCGGATTAACAACACGCCAACGCCCACATGAGGCCTTACGGGATAATGACGCGTGTCAAAAGCTGTGAGTTTATCTTTTTCTAACATTTTTATGATCTATGTAGAATAAAGCTCATCAAGTTTAAAAGTTTTAAAATTTAAATTAGAAAATAATGATGAACATCTCTTAATGATGGCAGAAAACTTATCTAAGCTTCTCAGGACACTCATTTTAAATTCTCAAATAAAAGATTATTAATCAAGGGATCTTTTCTTTAAGAATATTATAATTAAAATTATAAAATACGGAAAAGTCAGAATTAATAAATCATATCCCGGAATTCCATTAACCCTCGGTTCTGCAATTATAATTATGAAATTAATTTTAATACAATAATCCTTATCACCATCAGAATCCGTGAGATTCAAAGATACTGAATAATTACCTTGAGTCATATATTGATGTGTGGGATTCCGTTCATTAGAAGATGAGCTTCCATCGCCAAAATCCCATAAAAAAGTTGTTGGTCCATTTCCCTCACTTCCTGTAAATGTGAATTGAATATAGTCTCCTATGATCGTTGTTGTTGTATTTACTTCAAAATCTGCAATGCATCTTAAGTTTTCATTCACGATAATAAAATTTATTTTTTCTTCGTAATCCCAGTCGCCATCAGAATCCGTAATTTTTAAAGATACAGTATAATTACCTGGTGAAGTATATTGATGGATTACAATATAATCCACAGATGTTAAATAGACCATCCCATCACCAAAATCCCAAGCTAAAGGTAAAAATGTGGGACCGTTTCCTTCGCGTCCTGTAAATGTGAATTGAACAAATTGTCCAACAACTAAAGATGTAGCATTAGCATTAAAATCCGCAACAGGTACTAAATCTTTTATAACGATTATGTAATTTAATTTCTCCTCGTAATCCCAATCACCGTCAATATCGGAGACATTCAAGGACACGGTAAATGTACCTTGAAACATATATTGATGGGTGGGATTCCGTTCATTAGAAGACGAACTTCCATCACCAAAATCCCACGTGAAAATTACTGGAGCATTTCCTTCAATTCCTATAAAATTGAATTTAATGTATTCCCCTTCAAATATTCTTGTTGTATTCGTGTTAAAATCTACAATTGGATGATCATGTTCTTCAATTTTAATATAATTTATTTTTATCTTATCATTCTGATCTCCGTTAAAATCTATAACCCCTAAAGTGACATTGTAAATTCCTGTATTCATATATCTATGAGAAATATTCAACTTATATGTTACAATCGAATATCCATCACCAAACATCCAAGTATATGTAGAGGGAGTGTTTCCCTCGCTTCCATTGAAAATAAATTGAATATAATCTCCTGCAA
>JBHLMB010000149.1:0-476 GCA_048938565.1 Promethearchaeota archaeon
GTTGAAATGGTTAACGCCATTAGAAGAATTGCGCAATAATATCTATTCGCACTTTAATTATCTTAACTGAAATTCCCGTTATGGCAATCGACGAAGTCATCATACTCAAGAACGATAGCCCACTTTATGACGAAATTGTATCTCATCGTCTTGGAATGTTACCGTTAAAAACGGATTTAGACGCTTACAAACTCCCAAGCGAATGTGAGTGCGCTGGTTTTGGTTGTCCCCTCTGTCAAGTTTCGTTAACTTGCGAGGTTGATAATACTTCAAACAACCCAATAACGGTCTTTTCGGGAGATTTGAAGTCAAACGATCCCGTTATCGTTCCAGTATCCCCTGAAATACCTATTTTGAAAATAGATAGAAACAATAGCGTTATAATAGAAGCATATGCAAAATTGGGTATTGCTAAAGAACATGTGAAATGGCAAGCCGTATCAAATGTCTTTTTTAGAAATTACCCTACAATAGAT
>JBHLMB010000149.1:486-6595 GCA_048938565.1 Promethearchaeota archaeon
GATTTTATCCTCAAATAGAATTTAATAATAGTAAATGTGCAAAATGCCCAGATAAGTGTATAGTATCAAGATTATGCCCAAAAAAATTGTACGACTTCTCAACTAAGAAAATACCCAAGCTTGAAAAAAATTATTGGAAAACATGCGATTTATGCAACGCTTGTGAGAATAATTGCCCTCAGAAGGCAGTTAAGTTGGGAAAGATAGAAGATAAATATATATTTCTCATAGAAAGCGATGGTGTTCTACCTTTCAAGACAATCTTTAAGATGGTATTTGAAATTTTCAATGATAAAATTAACGAATTTGAAGAAAAACTCGAAGAAGTGGAAATCCAAGAGCTCTAAAATTTATAGTATTGTTTCATATCAAAAAATTATTAAAATATCTCATATTATCAAAATTATCGATATAAAAAGAAAGTGTTTACAAAATGAGTCATCGCATTACAGGTCCATCAGACCATTACAATCGGAAATTAATTAGGGACTTGTGGAAAACTAAAAGAAGAATTTGGAGAACTATAAGCAAGAAGCTATCTAATCCAAGGCGAGAGAGAGTAGAAGCAAACCTAAACCGAATTAATAGAAAAACAAAGAAAGGCCAAGTAGTTGTGGTTCCTGGAAAGGTATTAGGAAACGGCGAATTGACTCACAAGCTAACTATTTCGTGTTTAGATTGCTCCCAGTCTGCTAGGAAGAAGATTGAACAATCAGGAAGCAAGCTCTTAACAATTGAAGAGTTGCTTGAGCAAAATCCCACGGGAAAAAATGTCAAAATATTTTATTAAATTATAAAACGAGAGAGTTATACATGCAGGAACATCAACTATTAGACGCAACTAACCAAATACTTGGAAGATTTTGCAGTCAAGTTGCAAAGAAAGTGCTCCTTGGTGAGCATGTTGTGATTATTAACGCCAAACACGCAATTGTCAGCGGGAATAAAAGAAACATCCATGAAAAATACTTGGCACATTTGGAAATAAGCACGGCAACTAATCCTACAAGAGGTCCTTTCTGGCCGAGGCGCCCTGATACTTTTATGCGAAATGTTATAAAAAAAATGCTCCCAAGAAAAAAGAGAAGGGGAAAAGAAGCATTAAGAAGAGTACATGTTTACATCACAGAAATTCCTGAAAGATTTCAATCTCGATATCAGAAATTAATTCCTAATGTTGTTCCAAACGCAGATAAAAAGCGTTTATCTTACTATAACAAATTCATTACTTTAGAAAACCTATGTTCTCGAATTGGATGGAAAGACGAACAAATGGAGGGATGATGTAAATGTCAACGAAAAGTAAAGTTATACAATCTTCAGGAAAGCGAAAAACAGCAGTTGCAAGAGCTGTATTACATTATCCTGCTAAGGGAATAGTCAAGATCAATAATGTCCCATTAGATTTATACGAACCCGAGATAGAAAAACTCAGGATACAGGAAGTACTTGAGATCGTTAACCACCCAAAAATGGAAAAGGCCGATATTTCCGTGAAGGTAATAGGAGGCGGCAAGAAAGGACAGACCGAAGCCGTTCGTTTCGCCATTGCGAGAGCACTACACAAGCTTATAGGCACTAAAACCATAGAACGTGCGTTCAGAGAATATGACAATTCGCTTTTAAGCGGAGATTCTAGGAGAACCGAACCTAAAAAGTTCGGAGGCAAAAAAGCGAGGGCTAGACGTCAAAAATCATTCAGGTAAGAAAAAAGTCTATAAATATATTCTATTCTCCTTTATTGTTATTAATATTCGCACCCAATAATTTAAGGTGATGGATGAATGTGGGATACGAATCATTAGCAATTTCAATATTTTTAATAATTCCAGGTGAATCAGCATATAATGCTGCCACGCAACACGCCATTGCAATTCTATGATCGTTTTCGTGATCTATAGTCGAAGCACTCAATTGTTCGCAATGGTATACGATCAGTCTATCCTCTTCCTCTTCTACCTTAACGCCCATCTTTGTCAATTCTCTCGCCATTACGGCTACACGATCGCTTTCTTTCATCCTTATGTTTTTAACATTGTATAATACAGTTTTTCCCTTAGCAATTGCCCCAACAACAGACAAAATAGGGAATAAATCGGGACTTTCAAGACAATCAATTTCAACACCTTTTAAAGGGAGTTTAGAGCGATGCCCATAAATTATGACTTGTTTTTCATTGCTAAGAGTTTCAATGTTCGCCCCCATATCCTGTAATATATCAATTATTCGCTTGTCTCCTTGAATGCTTTCTAAATCCAAGTTGTTAATGACAACTTTAGATTCTTCAGGAGCTAAAGCAGCAGCAGCAATCATAAATGCTGCTGACGAAAAATCTCCAGGGACATCGTAAAATTGGGGTCGAACTTGCTGATTACATTGAATTGAATACATTCCTTTCCGTTGGTTATCTAATTGTTCTATAATGGTTATACCAAAAGATTTTAAAACGTCCAATGTAATTCTCACATAAGGATACGATACCAAGGGGGTTGTAATTTCGATATCCATATAATCTTTCTGTTTACACGATAATTTCGTTGATAATATGAGTAATGCCGTTATGAATTGAGAACTTACCTCACCTCTTATTCTTATTGTATCACATTTCTGAGTTGTCCTTCTGACTTTCAGAATGTTTTCTGAAAGCTCGTATTCCCCTCCGACATACTTTAACGATTCCAACAAGTCAATTATGGGTCTTTTTCTTTTGAGAAATTCTCCTTCAAAAGATAGCCCTCCAGGGACTAAAAGGGCTAAAGCGCTGAAGATTCTTATTGATGTACCAGAATTTCCACAATCAATGATTTGATCGACAGAATCATAAGATTTTTCTTTTCTTTTGACAATAGTCTTATCACTTGAAGCTTGTGTAATATTTATACCAAGGGTTTTTAAAACATTCATAGTAACGCTTACATCTCCAGAAGTTAGGGGATTTCGAATAACTGAAACACCTTCGGCAAAACTTGCAATAATGAATGCCCTATGTGAATAACTCTTAGAACCAGGAGCGGTTATAGTTCCGTTAAGTCTTTGCGTAGGATTAATTACTAAGTCCATCAAATATTAATTAGGGTATCCTGATAAATTAATTTTAGTATTCGCTTGGAAAAATTGGTTATTATTTTAAAAAAATAATGTTTCATTCGATAGACATTGTCTATTAAATGTTAAATTAAAGGAATCATTTGAGAAAATATAATAATTTGAGGTAAAGCCTATATGGATAAATCAGATATTGAAAAGATTGAAAAAATTATACAAGATAGAAAGTATTCTCGAGAGAAATTAGTTGGTAATAATTCAAAAGTATTTAAGAAGTTCATTGATTTAGATAATGAAACTTATAAGGATAGGTCATTAAAAAGCCTACACAAAGAACTTATTGCTTTAGGAATTTCCATCGTAATCAATTGTGAATCTTGTATGCAGCATCATTTAGAGAAAGCCTTAATTGCTGGAGCAATTGAAAGTCAGATCATTGAAACAATAGAAGTTGCTATTGAAATGGGAGGAGGTCCAGCAACAGTTTCGAGTCGATTTGCTTTAAAAGTGCTTGATTATTACAAAGACAAGAATATCAATAAAGCCTGAATTTTCTTGATCTAAAAGTCTTCCTTAGTTTTATTTGAGTTCAAAACCAAGATTAATTAGAAAAAGCTTCAATTGGTTATCATTATCGTTTTGGAATGGTTCTATATTCCTTTAAACTTGGAAATTCTTCAGTTTTATAATAAGGAAAATACATTGATTCGGCGAATGCTCTTTGAAATTCCTCTTTTGTGGCGATTTCAATGTATTCAATCCGTTTTAGCAATCTCATTGCTTTTTTTCGCAAATCTTTGTTGACTAGAAGGTAATGAGCACCAATTCCTGCTGCGTTTCCGATTTGGTAAATATGTTCGCGCGGTATATCTGGGATCATTCCAATGAATCTTGCGTTTTCCTTATTGATATAGTTTCCAAAAGCTCCTGCTAAAAACACTTGCTTGATTTTGGGTGTAAAATCCATTTTGTTCTGATTTAAATGGTTTAAAATGATTTTTGTTCCTGAATAAAAGGCACCTTTTGCCATTTGTATTTGCCGGATGTCGTCTTGCGAAAGGGTAATGGCCCTTTTAAAATCTGTTTCGGCTTTATCTACAACTATAAATTCAAAAACCTTTTCATTTTTCAAGAAAAAGGGACTATCAATAAATTCTTTATTGAAATTACCACTTCTCGTTAAGATTTTTGTCTTTAAAAGCTCTGCCACGAGATCTATCAAACCTGAGCCACATATTCCAATAGGAGGCTTTTTGTTAATTGTTGTATAGGTTAATTCAAGAGTTTTAGGATTTATCTTGACCGTATCGATGGCCCCTCCAGCAGCCCGCATTCCGCTTGAGATATGAGCTCCTTCTAAAGCAGATCCCGCAGCACAAGAGGCCGTGGAAAGCGATCCTGCGTTTCCAACTATGATCTCGCCGTTTGTGCCAATATCTATTACTAATGTTAATTCCTCTTCTTTTTCGATTTCAGAAGAAATTATCACTCCCATCGTGTCGGCGCCCACGAATCCCGCAATTAGGGGTGCCACATATATGTTACCAAAAGGATTGGCATTTAAATTAAGGTCTTTTGGCATTACATTGATTTCTTTTCTAATAGTAGGCACATAAGGACTAAGACCAATAGTGAGAGGATCTAAGCCCAAAAAAATATGATGCATTACGGAATTTCCCACGACAGATACTTCTTTAATTTGTGTATAGTGAATCTGGGCTACTGTGCAGGTTTCCTGAATTATGGCATTTAACGCTTTATTTACTGCTGATTTTAGAGTAAAAAGCCCATTTTCGTTTTCTTTAACAAAATTAATGCGCGATACAACATCTTCCCCATAAGCGGTTTGTGGATTAAGTCTCGATGCAACAGCATAAATTCTACCGTTATTGAGATTAATCAAGTAACCGACGATTGTTGTAGTACCAATATCGAAGGCAATACCAAAATTATTACTTACAACATTTCCTGGCTCGCAATCTATAATCCTATCGTCATTCCAAACACTTAATGTGATTTGATGGTCGTTCTCTCTTAAAATACGAGAAAGTTTCTGTAAAAAAGCAAGGTTATTGTTTAAAAATAAATTTAAACCAGTTTTGGATTTGAATGTAGATAAAATCCTTTCAAAATCGGATACGGGATTTTTTAAAGAAGGTTTTTCCACATTTAGAAAGTATTTTTTCACGGCAGGATTGAGTACAACACCTTTCTTAATTCCTGATGTGAGGATCTTGAAATCTTCAAGTAATAAATCATCAGGTAAGAAAATTCTTATATTCAAATCATCAATAATTGCACTTGTTCCCAATTGTTCTTCGTTTATTTTACATTGACATGCCAACCTCCATCCATCATTCAACTCGTCTTTTGCAAGTTTATCTCGTTCTAAATCCGAAGGTAAATTTAAAAATTCACCCCCTTTTTCAGCAAGTATCCTGCATTTCCCGCAGGAACCCTTACCACCGCATAAAGCTTTAATATGAATTCCTGTTTCTTGGAGCAACTTGTAGATACTTGTACTTTCGGTAATAATAAGCCTTCTTGAAATTGGTTCGAAATCTAGGATAATTTTTTTTTTCATTGATCATGAAAAATGCAAGATAGATTTTTGAATTTATGTGTGAAAAAGGAATCGCGTCATATTTCGCGGAATGTGAACTTTTTTTTTTTATGAATAGTATTGATAGAATAATAAAATCGAAAAAAAATGATGATGGAAATAATGGGAGATAATAGTATTGGAATGAGGTTTAAGATCACCTCGTTTGGTGAAAGCCATGGAAAAGTGATAGGAATCGTCATAGATGGCATTCCTGCTGGTTTGGATTTGGATTTAGACTTTATAAATTCCGAACTTGAGAAAAGGAGGACTGCTCAATCAAGTTTAACGACAAGTAGGTTAGAACCTGACACACCAGAAGTAATATCAGGAACATTAAACGGTAAAACAACTGGAGCACCCATATGCTTGCTCATCCAGAACAAGGATGTTGATTCAACAAAATACGAACAATATAAGGGAATTTTACGTCCATCACAGGTTGATTATTCCATTCTGAAA
>JBHLMB010000150.1:0-6570 GCA_048938565.1 Promethearchaeota archaeon
TTTCTTATACACTCCAATATTTTACCACACAGTACAAAAAAAAGAATAATTAAAATCGAAAAAAACGACGATAAAATAGGATATAAAATTCAACTATGACTCCTGTCACGCCCTGGATTTTTGTCTTTTGGTTAGTGTAGTAATACACTCTGATTTCGCCCTCCTTATCCTATTTTATTTTGACCTAGCTTTGGTCTTGTTGACAGGAGTCGCCTTTTCCCTCGTCGAGTTCATTTCAGGCGCGAGTCAAGAGAATCGAGCGTTTTCCCGGCGGTCGACAAGTTTGATTTTTTTTCGGCGAGGGTTGCACCGACCATGTTAAGGCTCGTTGCATATAAAGAAAAAAAGTTTATATCGATGCTCGAATTATTGGTGTTAATTTCAAGATGTAACTCCCAGGAAAATCCGATGAAAAAACTAGATATCTCCTTTACAGAACTCTTGGAACAATCAGGCAAGCTCACTTTTTTAGTAGGCGCCGGGTGTTCTGCTGATCCTCCTTCGAACCTTCCGCTTGGGCGGGAAATGATCGAGGCCATCGTTAGATACTCGTGTGCTGAATCCGAAGTAGAGGAGATATTGAGCATTGATGGCTTGAGGTTCGAGCAAGTGGTGGAAATCGTTCGCGAGAATTTTGACAAGGGGCTAAAGATCATCGATTATTACGAGCAATGTGTAAGTTCGAACCAACAACACTTTTTCCTGGTGGAGATGCTCAAGAAGGGGCATTTTGTTATGACCACGAACTTTGACTTTCTCATTGAGTGTGCTTTAATGGAATCGGGCGTGCCCCAAGACGAAATCGTGCCCGTCATTACAAGAAAAAATTATGAAAACCGTAAGTATCAAAATCCCACATCTTTATTTAAAAACGGTAAAAAAGGCATATACAAGATCCACGGCTCAACTAAAAACATCGTCACGGGAGAGGATACAAGAGAATCGCTCGTGACAACGATGCAAGCGTTTGGTCGGGGTAAGGAGGGCGAAAGCGTGTTTCAATTGGAACCGTTCAAACGCCCAGCCCTCAACTTTCTCTCTGATGGGCGATCATTAGTCGTGATGGGGTACTCGGGAAGCGATGACTTCGATGTGGTGCCGACTCTCAAGGCGTTAAAAAATTTGAATAAAGTCCTCTGGATCAATCACACGAAAGAGGACGATGGAATTGAAAAAATCTATGAGATCGAGAGTAAGGACTTTCAGAAAGCAAAAATTCCTAATAAAGTCCTCCAAATACTCGTCGAAATCCACGACGCTCACAACACAAGAGGCGTATATCGAGTTGATGCTAACACGAACAGGTTAATAAGGGGATCCAACCAAGTTTTCCAGAATGTTAGCTTGGAGCAGTTTGCTTTGAGTCCAGTAATGTGGTTCGAAAAAGAAATAAATCCACCAAATGAATATCAGAAGTATCACATACCTCATATGATTTATACTAGCCTTAACGCCTCCGACAAGGCAATGAGCTGTTGTAACAAAATTCTAGAACTTGCTGAAAACAAGAAAAGCGAACCATGGAAGGCGATGGCTTTCAACAACATCGGATCTGTGTTACAGGAAAGAGGCGATTTAGACGGGGCCTTGAAACATTTTCGGAAAGCCTTGGTTATCGCCGAACGGTTGGACGACTTGCGAGCGAAGGCCGTAATGATCGCCAATATTGGATCTTTATTATATGATAGAGGAGAACTGAACGAGGCCTTGAAATTTTATCGAGAAGGTCTCGCTATCGACAAGAAACTGAGCAATGCATCTGGGAAAGCTACAAAGCTCAACAACATTGGGAAAGTCTTAATGCAAAAAGGAAAACTGGGCGAGGCCTTGAAACATTATCGAAAAGCCTTGGCGATCTGCGAGCAGTTAGGTGACCTCGATGGCAAGGCTACCACGCTCAACAATATCGGACATACATTAATTCTAAAAGGAAATTTAAAGGAAGCTGAGAAGCATAATCGAAATGCACTGGCGATCAACGAGCAGTTAGGTGACATATCAGGGATGGCGGGAAGTTTTACTTGTATCGGGGCTATATTTCAATTGAAGGGCGAACTGGACGAGGCCCTGAGATTATTTCAAAAAGCATTGGTGATCCACGAGCAGTTGGGAGACCTGAAAAAAAAAGCTTCTGACCTTAACGACATATCTTTCAATTATTACAGACGAGGAAATGTTTATTCAGCACTAGACTTTCTCGAACAAGCCCTTCAAATATGTATCGATATTGGAGCGGGTAATTCTCCAGAGGCAATGGAATACAGGATAGGCATTAAGAAACTAAAGAACCAATTAAAGTGACTTGTTAGGCGCTTTTAGCTATATAATTTTAAAGAAATCGCATTATGCTGAAGTCTTTCAAAATATAATCATCAATTAGTATCAACGAGTCGGGAACTTCCAGCAGTTCTAAAACACCATTGCTCGCGTGAAGAGCGCGATACGCCAGTGAAACGCCGTGTTGCTCGCTCTTAACATTAAAGCTGACCCAATCTCGCGACAAAGTAATTCGTGTGCCATTTATTAATACTCATTTACTAACGATATAGAGCACCACATTTGATCAGGGTACAATATTACGAGTCTAGCCTAGGTTTAGGTGCAAGAATTTACTTATAATCTAATTTTAATACCTTTTTTCGTCTAAAATTAACCCAATCATCATTCGGTTTGACCTAGCTTTGGTCTTGTTGACAGGAGTCGCCTTTTCCCTTGGTGAGTTCATTTCAGGCGCGATCGAAGTGCCAAGCAAGGTATTTCAACCTGTTATTTCGAATAAAAAAAAATGGGAGATTTATAAAAACTCGAATTTGGTTGATGGAGTCGATATTATACGAAGAAGAGCTCTTGTAAATTGCCTCCAATCAATGGATTTGGATTATGAACATGGATTTGCATTAGAGCTAAAATTATGGGCGTCAGAGGACCATAAAAAGGGACGAAATCAATTAAAAATAATGCGGGATTCAGAAATATTAGTTTGGTTTTTAGAAACGCACTAACGGCATCTAATCCAAACCATGCGACATACCTGAAGAATAGGAACGAAAATACTCCTTCTCCATAAGCAGTTAATGCTTGTATTAGAGGCTTAGGCCAAATAGGTAAGAGAGCAACCAAGAACTGTTGTGAATTAACTCCATTGCCTACATGGAGGGTATCGGAAGCCGACATTACTAATTGCTGATCATCGTTGAAATCCTCGACCCATCCTCCGGAAAAGCAGGATTCCACGATAATGCATTTTTTACTTGCATCTAAGTTGTCCCATTCTTCCCGAAACTTGCTAGAACGGACATCATTTCCCGGTTTTAGCTCAATTATTGAATCTGGTTTTTTATAAGTTGTACAATACTCTCCATGACCCCACAAGTAAAAAAAAACCGTATCGCTCGAACCCTCGTAATCGTCCACTATTTGAATATTATCTCCATAATCACCATCCAGGAAATTATAAAATATTGTATAACCCTCTAATTTTAAGATATTCGCATACAAGAGAATCGTAAATGTGATATCCTCCAAAATATAATTAAAAACATTAGATGCATAAAAGAAAGCGGCAATTTTTTCGGCGACATTATCAACGGTGACATCCATCGAAGTAGCGTAAGAATTTACCTGAGAATTCGAGTTGTCCGAAGAATCGCGCGCAACGACTTTAATTTCGTGTTTTCCCTCCTTGTATCGCGTAGTATCCCATTCATATGTGAACGGTGCCATATCGTCACGTTTCACTAATATTCCATCGATGTAATAGTCAACTGCCGCCACATCTGCATTATCGTTTAGGGAGGTACTTAAAGTATGGATTCCTTTTACGGAATTTCTATCTTCAAGTCCATCAATGCTAATAGAAGGGAGGACCCTTTTCCTGCAATCGGACTCTTCAAGACCAAGCACGTCCTCATAATATGAGACCACTGGAATCAATACACCACTTGCGATCGTGACTACAATAAGGATTGACAATAATCTTGATTTAGAATTTTTGATTTTCTTCACTATATTCTACTCTTGTTTTTGTTGTTGATGTGATTTTTGCTTTTCTCTTAACAGAAAAGTAAGCGTTAAAAATCAATCCTTGTTTATAAATATAATTAATTGAATGATATCGATGCTACTCAAAATCTTAAAAAATCACAGATTAGCATTGAATTACGATCAAATCATGCAATTTCAACCAAATTATTTAATGTGGAGCGATAAAGCGATAAGAGATATATTTTATTTTATTTTGACCTGGCTTTAGTCTTATTGACAGGAGTCGCCTTTTCCCTTGTCGAGTTCACAAAAGTGATTTTATGAAGTATTTAAAAATAATATGATTCCTTTTTATCACTTATACTATGATAATTACAGAAAAGTTCTTGACATGGTCAATTTTTATTTATCAATATCTTAATTAATATCTAATAAAATACAATAAAATGTTAATATGTCAAAAAATAAAATTTTAGATGGCTTTAAAATAGCAATATATTGCTTTTTAACATTTGTTTCGATTACTTTAACGGGAATTATCTTTTTGATGCTTCCAAGTGTCTTATCATTAAGCGGTTCTTATTCTGCGGTGGAATATCATTTGCTCTTGAACGAATGGAGTTTCTGGGCTATTTTCCTCATTATTTGTGCGTTAATCAGTTTGGTAATATTTTTAGTATTGAGACGGTATTTCAAATAAACATTTTCATAAATGTTTGACCTAGCTTTGGTCTTGTTGACAGGAGTCGTCTTTTTCCTTGATAAGTTCAATTCAGGGGCAATTTATCCAATTCAAACAATCTCATGAGGCGTCTAAAATCTTTATAAATGATTATTTCGGTGGTTTTTTAAAGAAGACATAATCGATTCCTTTAGTATTTGATATCTCTTCCAAATTCATTCTTATTTTTTTTAGTGCTTTTCTCGAAAATTCCCTCCCCGATTCAATTTCAAACGATTTGATACGGTCATCTCCCTTGAAAATCAGGTTATAAAATCTGGTTTGCGTATCGCTTACAGCGTTCCATATGGTCCTTCGAACAATTTCAATGGATTTAAAATCAGACCAAGAAATTCGAAACGATTCTCTATTGGGAATTTGAATTTTGATGTCGTCTTTTGAAATCGTGAATTTTCTTTCTTTAGTACCTCCCCTCAAGTAATACTTAATCCATAGAATTAAGAAGAATGTCAACGGCCAAATAATTACTATACCTACAAAGCCTTGTAGCGTGCCTGCTTCCACGAATATGGCTATATTCACGATTATCATTAAGAAAATAAAAAAGAACATGCATCCAATTGAAAATACGATTGATTTGATCAATGTTTCTTTTATTTCCAACAAAATCTCAGATAACGAATTACCACATTTAATGCAAAATTTAGCTTTATCCCTGTTATTAAATCCACATTGTGAACAATCCGGAGACATGAAAAATGTTTCCTCCTTTAATATCATAATAATTGATTATTACTTTTATTATAATGATGGAGCAATTTAAATCCATAAGGACTGAAATTTTGCATTTTTTATTGATGACCTATTTCTCTCATTCGTGCTTATTTCACGTGACAAGGAGGCTACTACTGAGATATTCAAGCAAGAGGTAATCCTGGCATTGGTCTTGTTGACAGGAGTCGCCTTTTCCCTTGTCAAGTTCATTTTAGGGAAAGCCCAAGCGGTTTCGGTGGCGTGACCGGGCGTTTCGATTAAAAATTTGGCGCTCTCGTCACATGTTTGTCGTTATTAGTGATTTAATAAGGATTCGTTTCACGCGGTTCTCCTCGAATCGATGCGAACTTTCAAGCACAAATTATGAAAAAAAACTTGAGAAACTAATAAAGGAAAGGAAAAAAAAGGAATTTAAGAATTTTTGTAGTTTAAGAAAAAAAGATATAATCGCTATTGCTCAGGTATAAGGGATCTTGATTTGAGGTCATAGATGCTGCTGCTGCAAAAGCATAGAGCGAGTTATATCCAAGGGAAACACCATAAAAGAACCAAGTAGAAAAGTACGGACGGCCATTCAGCTCGCCAGCAGCAAGACTATCGTAATCAGAAGATGTTATTACTGTGTATGGAGAGTCATCGAAATCGTCAATGTAATGACCAGCATAACAAGACTCCACTAAGATCCCCTTTCTTCTTGCTTCTAAAAGATCCATACACTTACGCACATGATGTGAGGGTGTAGATGCGGGGAAAAGTTCGTTAGGATCATGATATAAATAGGTGTGCGAATAATCTGGTTGAAGCGATCCATCACCGTGCCCCCAAATATATAAGAAAACGGTGTCTGATTCGCCTTCTCGGGAGTCAATTTCTTGAAAAACAGGTTCAAGGCTATTAATCGAATACACTTTATTCTTGTAGTCTTGATACATATAAAATTTCGTATATCCTTCAGCTATTAACACATCGGCAAAATAATTTATTGCTTCAATGCTAAACTCGCTTGACCAAAAAAACACTCCTATTTTTTGTGCCTTGTTATCAACCGTTACTCTAATCACTTCTTCAGTAGTAATCACTCTGACTAACTTTTCAATATCTTCGCCACAACAAAAGGCTGAAACGATTCG
>JBHLMB010000151.1:0-6565 GCA_048938565.1 Promethearchaeota archaeon
ATGGTGAATTGAAGCATTGGAAAGGTACAATCAGAGAGATTTAACAAGTTTACTCCAGTGGACATAACTCCAGCCGTAAATGCCCTTTTTAACATTCGGCTATCATTATGGTAATCCCTTCCCATTACAATAGATTCCCCCTGATTAAATGTCGTACCAAACATAGAGCCTAAAGAACTTGAGATTTCTGGAGTAAAAATAAAATTTGCCTTTCCCTTAAATCGGCCTTCCTGTATTAAATCACTAAGGTTTTGAATCATCTTAACCATTTTTGAAAAAAATTAATTGAATGGAAATACATATATTTTACTCATAGAATACAATGCTATATATTTCTTCTCATTATCCAATTGTTCTATTGGATTAAGTTGAAAAATGAAATTATGGTAGAGTTTATAACAAAAAAAAGAATATGTCACATTAAAATGAATGAAAAAACTTTAGGTCAATTTTCTATAGTACTTCACTCTCACTTGCCTTGGGTCATAAATCACGGCGTTTGGCCTCATGGTACTTCCTGGGTTAATGAGGCTGCTGCTGAAACATATCTGCCCTTATTAATGGAACTATACAAATTAGTAGACGACGGTTATCACCCACGATTAACTATTAGTCTCACACCGGTGCTTTGTGAGATGTTAGCACATCCTTCATTTATCTATGGATTTCTTGGATACTTGGACGAGAAAGTTGGAGCAGCACTAAACGATTACGACAGTTTTACTGAAAATAACTACGAAGAGGCCAGGATTAATTTAACAAGGTGGTGGGAAGAATACTATGAAAGAATGAGAGAGCTATTTGTACATCGTTTTAATAGGAGTATAATTGGTGCGTTTAAATCATTACAGGATAAAGGATTTATAGACATCATTACAAGCGGAGCAACTCATGGATATTGTCCTCTGCTTTCAAAAGATACATCTATTGACGCTCAATTTAAGACAGCCGTAGATAACTATAAAAAACATTTTGGAATAGCCCCTACGGGAGTTTGGCTTCCCGAATGCGCTTATCGGCCAGGATATAGGTGGAAAAATCCAATTACTAAGGAAGAATACGATCGTCCAGGAATAGAATATTTCCTTGCAAAAAACGGTCTGAAATATTTTTTCATAGATACATCAATGCTATTAGGTGGGAAGTCTCAAGGTGTATACGCTGCAAGGTTTCCTTTATTAAAAGAATTATGGAAACAATTCGAATCACAATACGAAGAAATACCAACTTCTTTTGAAAAATCTCAATACGAGCCCTATCTCGTAAGTACCGCCCCTTCCACTCCCGCACCCGTAGGATTTTTTACGAGAGATGAAAAAACAGGTATCGTTGTATGGAGCGGAGAGTATGGATACCCAGGTTGTTCTGAGTATTTGGATTTTCATAAAAAGCATTATCCAGGAGGACTCCGTTACTGGAAAGTAACTGGACCAAAAGTGGATTTAGGTGCTAAGATGCTATATTGGCCTGATGATGTTCCCCGAAAATTAGACGAAAACGCTGGACATTATGTAAATCTAATTAAGGACATTTTAAGAGACTACAAGAACAAGTTTGGAAACCCAGGTATAATCATTGCTCCGTATGATTGCGAACTTTTTGGTCATTGGTGGTTCGAAGGAAATTGGTGGCTAGCAAGAGTTTTAAGATGGCTTGAGGATGATCCTGAAGTCGAATTAACAAATACAAGAATATACATGGAACAGAATCCTCCAAATAAAGTAGTATCCCCAATAGAGGGATCTTGGGGTCAAGGTAGCGGGCATTGGGTTTGGTTGAACGAATGGACCATATGGACATGGAAGAATGTATACGAATGTGAAGCAAAAAGCGAAGAAATTATGGCTCGATTTAAAAATTCTCCTGATCAAAGCATGCAAAAGATCTTGAGGCAGGTGGTAAGAGAGCTATTACTTTTACAAAGTTCCGATTGGCAGTTCTTAATTACGACTTGGTCAGCACGAGATTACGCCGAAAATAGGATTACCTTACATTACGAAAATTTTAATCGCTTGTATAACATGGCACAGAAATATGGAACTGGAGAATATGTTGAAGAGGGTGAATGGCATTTTCTTGGCTTATTGGAAGCAAATGATGGAGTATTTATGGATATTGATTTAGAACCATTCGCTAAACACTAAATTTTTCTTTCTTTTTATTCAAAATGGATTGTTTTAGAATGAAAAATTAAAGAATTATATTTTAATAAATAATCAGAATCAGTGTTGAGCGCCTAGTTCGATTGTTTTATCAATAATTTCCGAATTGTTGCCAATCTTAGAGCTAGGCCCAATTATTGCCCTTCTAAGGACGGTATTTGCTCCAATCTCGCAATTATTACATATAATAGATTCTTCAATATGGCATCCTGGACCTATAGAGACATCGTCCCAAATCACGCTTCTTTCAATCACGCTATCTTCTCCAATGACCACATTACTACCTATGGATGTAAGGCTCTTAATTTTTATTCGGTCGTTTAAACGGACATTTTCACCGAAGCAGGTAGGTTTCTCAATGAATATATTTTGACCAGAGTCTATAATGCCCATTACGAAAATTTCATCGTATTCCTTACCGTTAGGCGTTATTGGCCATGAATGTTTACGCATTAAATCCCAATTAGCCCAAAGATAGGTTTGTGAGTTTCCACAATCCATCCAGTAATAGTTTTTAACAAAACCATATAAATCGTAATCGTTTTCCAATAAATACGGAAAGACTTCGCCTCCGAAATCTACGATTCCTTGATTTTCTTCAAGGACATATGATATTTTATTATTAAATGTGTAAATACCAGTATTAATTACATTTGTATGAAGGAATAGATCTGTTTTTTGGGCCATACTACTTAAATATAGTTCCATTGGTGCGGGTTTTTCCAAAAAGAGATATATTTTTCTATTCTTATCTAATAAAACAACTCCATATTGAGAAGTATGGCTTTCGACCGTCTTCATTGAAATTGTCGCAATTCCCCCTTTTTTTTCGTGGTAATTCATAAATTTTTTCATCGGTAAGTTTGTAACGATATCTGCCATTGAAACTACAACATTTTTTGAATCTATATGATTACTTAATAACCTATAAGCATCAGCAGTACCTTTACTATCTTGAATCGCGTATTCTAGCTCGACATCTCCAAGAACATCTTTAGTCCAAGTTTTTTTCAAATGTTCCTCGATTTTATTCCCCATATAAGCAAGTGCAAGCGTTATATGTTTTATATCAGCATAAATAAGGTGTGCAATGGAATAATCAACCATGGGTTTATTTGTTACTTTAACTAAAGGTTTAGGGATCGCTGATGTTAAAGGCATTAAACGAGATCCTTTACCTCCTGCTAAAATTATAGCGCTCCATTCACGCATTTTAAGTAATGTCCATAGACAAGTTATTGTTGGTGCTAAATTGAAATTCGATTAATATTTACCAATTAAAATACCTTAAAATAATGTTGATATATAAATTTTATCAATCATTTTAAGGTATTTTATCACATATGATATCCATTGCAGATTCATTGTTTTATCGTATCTCTAATTTCTTTAGCTGTATTTTCAGGTAACTTTCTTGCAACTCTCATATCGTCTGCCATTTCAGCACCTCCTATTATTTCGTGTGGAATAATATCCCCAAATAAATGAAAATCAGCATCATACCCGTAAGGACAACAATTTAAAATAATATTCCGATTTCTTTCAACCCCTAATTTATCTAAGGCAGTGAATATAAGCTTTAGAGTAAGTGCCAAATCTTGGATTTGATTTGGTTTCAAGTTAGCAAATCTTCTTATGTGTTCAGTTGGGTAAAAACGAAGGTGATAATTCCTAACAGGACTTCCCGTGGCATAATATGTCCAATATTTAGATTGGATGACAATACGATTAGATTCATCATGAGATGTATGACATAACCGACATTCATTCATCTCTTCAAAAGCTTGCAGATATCCGCCAAGTCTAGAACCGTGCCCATCCCCATTTAGGTCAATATAGACTTGACTGTGGATTCGAGGTTGGCTACCTCCTACTTTCCTTCCAATGTTGAAAAATGGAGATATTAATATATCATAATAATCATTGTTAATTGCTTCTTCGACAGAATAAAGGATTGCTGCCTTCATTGAAAGAAAGATCCCCGCAAGCACCTCTTCAGGAATTAAATCGAAACACAGGGCAGGATAAAAATCTCTAGATATTGTTAACAAATTAATTCCCCGAGAAATTTTAGAATTTGGAGGTAATTTTACATCCATTGTACTTTTAAGATCAGGATCTATGACGCGAACCATTGAAGGATATCGATTAATTAATGTAATGGCTTTAACTGAAGGATCTAATGGCTCTAGCTTTCGTGGTGTATCTGAGAAGGGATTATCGCGCCTAATTTCGTCTTCTGTTATAATGATAGTATTACCGTCCCTAAGAAGCATGCCATCGTTATTATATATTGCTTTTCCTTCAGTAATAGACGAAAAGATATCGCTAATATTTGCTAGCTTTGAGCAATCTAAAGCCTCATTAGAATCGTCCATATAACTTTGCGGTCTCTTTCCCCGAATTGGAGATATATAAGAGAATCTCCCCGAATATCTTACTTGGTTCCTAAGACCAAATCCTTTTTTTTTTATAACGACCGTGGACAATGGATCCCAACGCTTAATAGGAACATCACTTATTGATTTGAAGTTGTCTTTCGTTATTATCCCCCATTCCATAAATCTTGGAAAAGAAGATACTTTCTTTTCTTTTTCACTATTTTTTTTTGAAATTCTACATCACTTCATTCGGAGTTATTTTTTATTCAGATTTTAAATTTATTAATTCTAATACAATTTCCATAATACCATCTATATTAGCAAGCAAATTCATTATGTTATCAAGAACTTGCTTGGTTGTATTAATATAAGCTTCGTATATGCATCTTGAGCCCTCTTGGCAAATACCTGTTGTAAAAACTAAGATAAAATCCTTGCCGTCGTGTTGCGATAAAATTTCAGATATTTTCTTAATGATTGGTAATGTCATTTTTTCTCCAAATATAATTTTTAAGCTAAAAACTTCTTCAGCATCCACGGGAATCATATCGATTTTTATAACTTTCCCCTGAGTTCTATAGACTATAAAATAATTTTTTTTTGCCATTTTGCTAACTTGGATGATTAATCCCTCAGGAAGAGAGATTGCTTTCTTAAAGAGTACTTTTGAAGATTTAACGAGTTGTCCGTGAGTCTCAATGGGTTTTATTGAGAGAGCCTTGTCAATTTTCTTGAGCTCAGATTCTAAAATAAGATAATTTAGTTGAATATTTACTTTATCTTCTTCTTCAAAAGTAGATTCAATATAGAAAGCCTTGTAAATATCAGGTATGTCCGTTATCTTATCTTTAAAAGAAATGAACATATTTTCATACAATGAATAATCTGGTTCTTCTTCTGAACAAATGGCGGAAAGCATCACGCTTTCTTGGCGACCACGAGCCCATTTTGAGAACACATTAAAGATTAAATTTGCGGTTTTTAATTTAGGTGAAAATGTATGGATAAAAAATCCCTCTTCGTCTCTATCCAATAATTTTTTGATATTATCAATGTTTTCAGATGCAGATCCCGATTTATAAAGCAAATCCGAGGGAACTGTTAAAAAAACACGGGGACCCATTCTTACATCGAAATAACTGAGAATTAACATTGATATATTCTTCAAGAAATTTAACTATGAAGATAGATAAGAAAATTCATTTTTAAATAGTTGTTCTTTATGATCAATAATAAAAAAAAAAGAGGGATCCTCCAAAAGGAGTTAACCATTATGGTTTAAAAAATTTAAGCCTCCCTTAAGATCTTAAATGTTTTCAATTCCATTATGGGTTCGTCGCCTTCACCCTTGCTTTCGACGGGTATTTTAACATAATTTTTATCGTCAAAATTTTCTTTATTGGGGTCGGAGACATTATATTGTGACATTTTTTGAGCTAATTTAAACTCTTTCAAGAGAAAATCCCGCACTGCACATCGAATTAATTCTGACCTAGAGGGGTAAAGGCCGTTTTCTCCTACTAGTCTCTTTATAGCTTCGATGTAAGATTCTGGTACATTGACTGTTACAATTTTCATGAGTATAACACTTTTGGTTCTTTTTTTTGGGATCTTAACTGATCATTTGATTATTATTGATATAAAGCTTGTCACATGACCGTTATCAACCGATTTATTGATAAATCGCTGAAATTATCTAATTTTCTGTTTAACGATGATGTCAATAGACTTAACCTTATCAATGAAAATTTTCGTGCAAAAATTTTATGATCATAATAAATCCATATTACATATAAATGTTTTTTTTCATCAGATTAATAGACTAGTATATCGTCAAAATTAACGCGCTAATAAAATAGGTTTAAATAGAAAAGAATTTCTATTGAGATCTTCAATAAATTTAAACTTATTCATTCCTTCAAAAATTTCATCCTTTATAAATAAATGAAATTCATATATTTATATTTATCCATACATTCTTTTTATAGCATCCATATTGAGTAAATTAGGTTTTTCTTCTTT
>JBHLMB010000152.1:0-6564 GCA_048938565.1 Promethearchaeota archaeon
GGATTTAATAAGAGTAATCTATATGGGGTTGATTTTTGTGATGAAGTAGTTAAAATATGTAACGATAAAGGATATAAGACATATAAAGAAGATATTCAAGAAACTAGTTTTGAATCTGATTCTTTTGATTTTATCTATATTGTTCATACTCTAGAGCATGTTCCTAATCCTGAGAAAGTTGTAGAAGAATGTAGGAGATTGCTTAATGAAAATGGATATGTTTTTGTGGAAGTGCCTATTCAGTCTCAAATAGACGATCCTTCGCTATGGGGTCATTTCCATCCTTTTACTTCTAAAGATGAAGTTAAGAAGCTTTTTAAAGATTTCGATGTATTAAAAGAAGATTGGCAAAAGACGAAGAGCAAGAGTCCTTGGTTTAGGTTATTGGTGAGAAAAAAATGAAAATTTGTTGGGATAATTTAGAAAAATTGAAATTAACAAAATTTGGTAATTTTAGAGATGTTAAAAGAAAAATAACCTATATTTATAGGGATTCATGCATATATTGCAGTGATCCATTTTTAAAACAATATGGGAAATCAGATTTTTGTAGTAAAAAATGTTATAGTGATAACTCAATAGGGAGAAGATTATCAGAAGAACAAAAAAATAAACAGAGTTTAAAAATGATAGGTGAAAATAATGGAATGTATGGAAAAAAACATTCTGAAGAAACAAGAAGAAAAATGAGCGAGAAAGCAAAAGGAAGGATTTTTTCAAAAAAACATAGAGAAAAAATGAGTGAAGTTAGAAAAGGAGATAAATGTCATTTATGGAAAGGTGGATATCATTCTAAAAATATTCCTTTATACAATACATATGCACATCAAATAGAATACGTTGAAAAAAAATGGTACCCGAGGGTACTAAAACGCTTTCTTCGCCCATGTGTAAGAAAGCCGAGGAAATATGTGCATCTTGTGGAACCATGCAATACCCCTTCTCCCCCTTTGTACGGTCTATTTTACATTCCCGTTCACAGAAATTACATTCTGTAAGATACTTTTGAGCGATTTCTTCGATCAAACTAAGATACGAGCATTTAACTTCGTCTCTTTTCTTGAGAGTTTCAACATCTACCTCAAGTAATTCTTTAAATTCTTTTGATTTATTTCTCAATAGTTTTTCCAAGTCTTTAGTAGAATCGTTTGGATTATAATCGCAGGATAATGATTTTGCAATCAAATAACGAGCAAGAGACTTTCCATCAAGAAGTCTCTTGTAGTTTTTAAATCGCACGGCGATTTGTTCATCTTTCCAGACTGAATCTGCGTCTGGACGAAGAAATCTAAAAACCATTATATCCAAACGATTTTTTTTGTTCTATATTTCAAATGTCAACCATTTGAGAATGTTCTCAACGAATATAAGATTATCGGCTGCATCCAACCCAAAATCATTGTCCTCCAATAATAAATCAGAAGAACCCAAGCATACACTTCTCCCATTAAAGAACTTTGAAACAACACAGATAGGTACAGGACCTATCCCTCCCTTATCGTTGTTTGAATACAAAAATTCTGCCTTTTCTGAAGTATTTATGAGATCGTCAACGTCTTCGGTAAGCGTGAAAAACGTGCAATTCGGGAACACTAATTCCGTGATCCCTTCCGTAATTGGGTGGGAAAACAAATCCGTTATGAGCAAATTTTCCCGATTAACGAGAAAATTGGATGGACCTTCGAGGATTGTTCCATTCCAAAACCTCCGAACTCCAGTTATTTTATATAAAACCCTGATGGATCCTTGCTTCATGGGAATGTCGTAGTCTCCTCCCGCTCCACTTGTAAGGAATAAACCGCCTCCTTCTCCAATGAATCTTTTTATTGCCGTTAATTCATCACGCGTGAATTTGTCTCCCTTTGATTTTGCAGAATGTTGGATATTTCCAAGAAATAGCACGTCGGCATCTTCTAACACATCGAATGTTATCGGGCCTTCGTTTTTATCAATGAAATCCACCGAATAATCGTCTTCGCTAAGCGCGTCTTCGGGAAATTCTATTTTTTCCGCATGTGATAAATCCACAATTATTTTGTATGACATGTATCGATATCACGACCCTTACTTTCACGCTAGATAAATATTCTATTATTATGATGTTGAGTTTTTAATGTTATAAACAACATCTTATTAAAAAAGTTTTCTTAATCTTTCCTTTTAAATTTTTACCTTCTTTGAAAAAAGCGAAGAGCATGAAAACATTATCAAATATGTCAAGAATTTAGTGATAAAAAAACGGTTATTTATTGATTGGAATAAATTCTCTTTCAGCTGGACCGTCTTTCTTTATTATGGCGATATCAATACCATTTCCAGAAGCCATATCCCTTATGATCGAAGAAGTTATCGCTTTAACGACGATTGTCTTGCCTTCTTTAGGAGTTAAGTTTTCCTTGTATTTTGCTTCTAAAACGCCATAAGAGAAGTTTTGACCGCTTCCAATTGCGCAATATTTCTCGGGTAGAATGGATCCATAGGCTCCAATATCCAAGAGAATAGGACCTTCTTCTTCCGTGACTCCTCCAAGGATATGCCCTACTTCGTATGGAAAAGCTTTGCTCTGGTAAAGAATGTTCGAAAGAATTTGTCCAGCACTTTTCACCTTGATAGGTTTTTCTTTATTTAATTGGTATAATGTAGTTTCTGCTCGTAACACATCTATGAGATATTGGGCATCGGCAACAGAACCTGCTATAGTCATCCATAGGTGTGATTGAATCTCGTGAAGCTTTTCAGCAGTTTTACTCGCAACAAAATATGCCATCGTTGCCCTCTTATCAGTACCTAAAACTACGGTATCTTTACAGACCAATCCTACGGTTGTAGTTCCTGTTTTAAGCGTTGATCCTGCTTCCAACCTTGCTTTATTGTATTGCTCTACCGAATTAAAGTAATTGGCCCTTAAAAACTTGGAATTAAAAGTTTTTAATTCGTGTTTTTTCATAAATATCATAAATTCCGATTGCTAAAAAAATTTGCGTATAATAAATATTTAATACATTTTATCTAGTCGAATACTTATTAGAACTTAAGCGGATTTTATGAATCTACTTGTATTTTAACCTAAATTTTTAAACAAACTCTGCTTTAGTATATCACACGATTGCTTAAATTAAATAATTGATCAGAAAATGAGAAAAACTCTTTATAATGCATTTGTTTTGAGTCTATTTGCGTTTTTCCTCCTTAATTTCTTGTTTTGGATAATGGGATTTTCTTTAGAGGGAGAATTAGATCCTCAATTTCGGTTTACAAACGAAGAACCTCGGTATTTTCTCGTAAGACTAGTTTATCCAATGATATTGTATCCTTGGGAACTAATTGAAATGGCAATGACAAGCGATATCAATGGGACAGTAGTAATGATGACGGGTTATTTCATCTCTCTTATAATATCGGCTATCGTGGCAGGTTTGGCGGCAGGAAGGATATGGCACGCCATTGGAGGATGGGCACTAACTTGCGTTTTTTGCATGATTTTAGCGTTTTCTGGCGTTGACCTGCTCGTCGATACTCTTGAGTATGGAGTAATTGATATTTTCTTATCAGGTTTTGTTAATTTCCTTCTATTTGGCTTACTTTCGTTATTTTTTGCATTGCTAGCAAACAAGCTCAGGAACCGATATAGTAAAGATCTATTTTAATCCTTGAATATACCTTATTCAGAATTTTTTTTAACTTCCTGAAAGTTTTGTAGATTCTAACAATATTAATTTTTTTTTTAGTGCCTGTTGCCATCCTTCATTTGTTTTTCCCATAAAACCTCCAATATCGCCGCTCTTTCTTATCACGCGATGACACGGAATGATTAAAGGAAGCGGATTATTCTTCAGGACATTACCAATTGCCTGATAAGCCTTTGAATCTATTTTTTTCCCAATTTCGAAATAAGATGTTAGTTCTCCGTAATTCAAGTCAATTAAAACATCAGCAACTTTTCGAGAAAACTCCGTATGAAACTTCTCTTCAAGATTTAATTTCACATCCAAGCTATTTATTGCATCAACTAAATTGGATTTTCTTCCTGAAAAGTAGCCTTTAATTATTTCAATTAATTTTTTTATACTCTTTTGGTTTTCAGAATTATCATTATCCAATGGTTTGATGTTCTTTTGTTCTAAATAATTAAAAACATCGTTTTTAGTCTTATGAAATTTGATATAATTCAAGATTACTTTATTTCCACCATTAAGTGGAGCTTCCCATAAAACAGTAATATAGACACCAAAAAACTCTATCTTAATGCATTCTCCAAAAATTTTATATCCTCTCGTTTATGGTTATTTATATCATTTTCATATAGAACAAATAAAGATCTAGTTAAATATATAAAATAATTCCTTTATGATAGATATAATTTTTAAAATCATTTATTAGTTATATCGCGATAAATAATCAATTTTTAAATACAATGATAACATCTTTATTTTAGAAAGACCAGAAGTGAGGAACAATGGGAGACAATCTAAAAGACATGTTGGATAATATCGATTCGCACGAGAAAGAATCTGCCACTTTACAGCAAAAAATAGAAAAACTCATGCTTGTTATCGAAAAACAGAAAACGATCATCTCGGATTTAGAAACCCTTCTTGACGAGCAAAAGTCAAAAAGCGCAGAATTAGTGGAAATACCAGAAGATATTCGGGAATTAAAAGCGATAATCGGGGAATTACGAACCATCGTAAATGAAAAAGATACGGAATTAGAACACGCGAAGGCAGACTTGGTTCAAGTCCAAACCGAGCTAAACCTCAGTAGAAATTCTATGGTCCCGATGCAAGAAAAGTTAAAAGAGTCGTACGAAACAATTGGAAAATTACAGACAGAAATTGCTGAAAAAAATTCAGAAGTTATGTTTAAAAACGACAAAATCTTGAGCTTGGAAAATAAAATCAACCAAATAGAAACCACATCTAAAAAATTCAAAGAAGAACTTAACCAAAGAACACAAGCCTTAGGAGGGGAAGCAGAAGGTATTAGGGAACAACACAAAAAGGAAATAGAAGAATTACACCTCGCTTTTTCTAAAGAAAGGCAAGAATTCAAAGCTCAAATAAATGATCTAGAATCCAAGATGCTCGATCAAAAATTAGGGATGACTGAGAAAATAAACGAGGCACAAGACGCATTAGATAAATACTCAGATTTAAAACAGAAATATAAAGAAGCAGTAAATAAGATCGCAGAGTCTAGAGAAGTGAGAAAGGCAGAAATTGCCAAAAACGAGGAATTTAGAAAAAAGATGTCAATGTATGAGGAATTCTACAAAAAGAACGCTCAAAAAATAAAACAAAACGAAAAATTAACAGCTTTAATGGAGCACGAACCTCAATTCAAGGCTTTTCTCATTCTTGAAAAAGTAGGATCTATGACGATTGACGAACTACGAAACGCATTGGGTTCTCCAATGGTTATGACTCAAAGATTCGTGAAGAAGTTAGAGGAATTAGACCTCGTTGAATTAAACGACACAGGAAAGTATCAAATCAAAAAAGTAATAGAATAAATGTTATCTCCTTTTTTTATACTTCAAGCAAAAAGAAGTAAAAAAATGCTCATTAACTGATTTATACATTTGCTAGTTTTTTATATAAATCCGGTAATATTTCGAGGAATTTTCCTTCAGGGATTTTATCAAGAATTTCAGCTGCAATCTCTTTTAAAATCTCTCGGTATAAAGGAGGTTTCTCATCCCTACGAAGTAAAAGGGCTACGACATAATTCTCCACGCTGATATGCATGTCCCCGACCCCTGAAAAAAATGAAACGATCTTATTGTTTTTAAGTGAGATCGACGCAAATCCGGGTTTTAAGGATTGATATCGATGCGAACTATACACTTGAGTTAGCAAATTATTGGTAATCTTCAATGTTTCGGGGTAAAAACCCTCGTTAATTGGGCCTATTTCGTTATCCCAGCGAATTACAAGTATTCCAACGGGCATTAGCAGTAACCTCTATCTCTATTAAATAATATTTCTCGTGTTATGAAACATGGATTCATATAGAAATTTTCGTTTTTCCATGAAATTTAATATGTTTATAGTTATATTCTTATTTTAATATTTTTATTTCGCAACGAATTTGTTAATTGATTGTTAATATAAAGAGGATAATACATTTGTTATTGATATATAAAAATCCCGATTAATAGTTGATTGGTACTCATGAGCTTCAAGACAACTTCAAAGAAAAATTTATATGAAACATTAGATTTTTCATATTGTATTCAAGCGTCGTAAACGAATAATTTGCATTTGTATGTCTTAGACGATATCTTCAACCTGAAGTATAGGAGGGATTACCGAGCATGGTCAATTTGACCATCATGAGGCCTTTGATGCGCTTGAATGGGTCAAGACTAAAGGTGCTGGACTTAAGATCCAGTCTCAAAGGAGTTCGTGGGTTCGAATCCCACTCCCTCCATTTTTATTAACTTAACTAAATTCCTTAGAGGGATTACTAATTGGGAGCATAATCCTTAAAATAGAAATTATATCTTATTGAAGAATTCCCCCTAAGATCATTACACAACCAATAATGATCAATAGCGATTGT
>JBHLMB010000153.1:0-6556 GCA_048938565.1 Promethearchaeota archaeon
GTTATATCAGCCCAAAGTGCCGTTCGACTGATGGGATTAAGGTCAACTGTTATTACTATCTTGCCTAGTTTCTTGAGCGCTTCAGTGCGATCTCCATCTTCCAGAGGGACGAATACCGTATCTGCGATTTTTATTCCATTTGGGTCCACGAGCCTTCGATTACTGCTAAGTTCTTCAATTTCAACCATTGTAGACTCGTCTGAACCAAGAATTTCGGTGGCTCCAGCTTCTTCAAGTACTCTAGTTATTGCCTCAATGCGACCTTCTTTTCTATAAAACAAATTAATTTCTAGCGGGGCAGAAATTGCTTTTGATAATTTAACGAGTTCTTTAGGCACGAGCGCAGCAACATTTCCATTAACACTGATAACAGGATGTTTTGAAAGCAATAATATGGCAATTGCGGCTTTAATTGCGTTTTTAGCTGCAATACTTGTTTTTTCTCCAATGATGTAATCAAAACATTCACCGCGACCATGAGCTATGAGTCCCGCCTCAGCAACCACTAGATCTTTCATCCCCTCAATAAGCGTATGCCTATATTTCAGACTCAAAAATCGAGGGTGATCTTCAGGTATATGATTCTTTTTTTCCTCTTTTTGATTCATTGCTTTTTTCACATATCTAATAATTATTGAATTTAAAAATGTAGTTACAAATTTTATTTTTACTGATGAAAATCGATCTAGAAGCATAAATTTATTATTCAAAAATTATTAATTTTTTGGTTGATTTTATATTATGGTAATTAAAACGCCAACAACGCAAGAATGCAATCTACCTTGTAAATTTAATTTGCGTTTAAACTTACGAGCTTGATTTTATGCGAAATGAAGGAATATCGAAAGAAGAAATATTAAACATCCTCGATAAGAAGTTGGAAGGAGATTATGCATATGACATGGGATATATATTAGGTTCCATGTGCACGGAGCCTCTTGATTTTGGAAAAGAAGTTTATACAAAATACATGCATAAAAATTTAGGAGATCCCGGGTTGTTCAAGAAAACAGCGGAGTTAGAAAACGAGCTTGTTGCGGAGATTGGGGAATTATTAAGCGGTAAAAACATCATTGGCACATTTACGACGGGCGGATCTGAAGCAAATATTGTAGCTATGAGATTAGCGAGGAAATCGAGGCCAGAAATTAGAAATCCTGAGATCATTGTACCTGCTTCTGCACACATATCGTTTGAGAAAGGGGCAGATTTAATGGGCGTAACGGTAAAAAAAGCGCGCTTAAAAGACGATTTCGAATTAGATGTGGAACACTTCGAATCTCTGGTGAACGAGAATACTTGTGGGATCGTAGGCATTGCAGGTAGCACTTCCTTGGGATTAATCGACCCAATCAGCGAATTGGGCAACATTATTGAAGGAAAGAACATATTCTTCCATATAGACGCTGCGTTTGGTGGTTTCGTACTTCCATTTCTCGAAAAATTAGGACATCAAATACCACCCTGGGATTTCAGGGTAAATAATGTCTGTTCGATTACTTCAGATCCTCATAAAATGGGCTTGGGCATAATTCCCTCAGGAGGCTTGTTCCTCAAGGACTCTTCCGTATTGGAACACGCAGGATTTGAGATCCCCTACCTTGCAGGAGGAGGTTTTAAACACCTGCATATTGTGGGAACTCGCCCTGGAGGCACGGTAATTGCGTTCTGGGCTATCATGAACTATCTGGGCTTGAAAGGGTACAAGGATATCGTAAAGAAATGCATGGATAACACGTATTATTTAGCAAATCGAGTTTCCGAAATAGATGGTGTTAAACTTGCGGCAGAACCCGTAATGAATGTACTTGGCATTACCACCGAGAACGGAAAGAGCGTATGTGAAATGGACGACGAATTTCGAAAGAGGGATTGGATGCTCGGTAAATTCACGGATTTCAACTTGATACGCGTCGTTATAATGCCTCACGTGACCGAGAATCATCTCGAGAGCTTTTGCAACGATATGGAAGACATAGTGAAAAAACTCAACCTGAATTAATTTTTATCAGGAGAATCATTTTTACTTCTATAGTAAATTTATGATTCATCCGACTGTTACTTGATTTATATACCACAAGATAGCTTTAAATGACTATGTGCATTTAGAATTGTTACATTTTAAACTCAAAATTCAATACATGCAAAATTCAATATTTAATTCAATCAAGATCATGATCGCAGATTTCCACGATTCATGTTAAAATAGTGATAAAAAAATGGGAGAAAAATTAGATTTAGACGAGCTAAAAAAGCAATTACGATATCAATACAATAGTGGTAATTATACTTCTACTATTGATTTAGCAAATATAATACTTGAACAAGATCCAGAATATTATGACGCTATAGAACTTCGAGTAACGGCTACCTTCAACATAATTAATTCCGCTCCTGAAGGGCAAAAAGAAGAGTTAAGCGAGATTTACAAGGAACAGGCATTGGTATTGATCAAATACCTAGAAAAAAAGGGCGATCTAGCCAGAAATTCAAATCAAAAATACCAATACCTCGTTGCTCAGAACAATATCGGTTGGAATGCCTATCTTTACAGTAAAAAAAAAGAAGAATGGAAAGATGGGTTAAAACATGTCGAGAAAGGACTAAAACGCGAAGTGCGTACTTTTGCGTTGGATACAAAGTTAAGGTTGTTGCTGAAATTAGGTAAAAAAGACAAGGGATACGAAATCGCACTTTCAATGTTAAAAAAGAATGAAAATGAAGGTGACGTTCAGGACATAAAACATAATGAGGATTTTATGGAATGGGTGAAAAAAAAGCACCCCTCTGATGTAACTATAGTAGATAGATACGCGGGATTGAATTCTGATGATAATAGGTGTCTAAGTGATCTACAAGCGATTACAAGGAGGTCCATCCCTAGAATAACCCCCGACCAAGGATCTAGAAATGGATTCGTTGAGGAAAATGGGTATATAACCAAGCTTTGTATTTATTATCTAACTAATGCGGAATCACTTCCAGAAAGTTTAGGAAGCCTAAAAAGCTTGAAAGAGCTTGAGATTACATATTGTTATAGGTTAAAAAGCTTACCAGAAAGCCTAGTGAATCTCATAAATCTCGAAATCCTAACTATAAGCAACTGCTACGATTTAGAAGCACTTCCCGATAATATTGATAAGTTAATCAATCTAAAGAGCCTATCATTGAGAAACGCGAATAACATTCAGACACTTCCGCATAAGCTAGGTGAATTGAAAAACCTTGAAACCTTGAAAATTGAACGATGCAATATAAATTCATTTCCTGAGAGTATTGGTAATTTAAAGAAATTGGCAATTCTAGAGTTAAGATACTGTGGAAACTTGGAAAATTTACCTGATACAATAGGCAATTTATCTTCATTATCGAAATTATCCATCTTAGATCTTAGCTCGCTTGAAATGCTTCCCAATGGCCTTTCAAATCTAAATTCTTTAGAAGAACTTGTCTTGACGAGAATTAATAAACTCGAATCCTTACCAGATAGCATCAGTGGTTTAATCAATTTGAAGAAATTAGATATTCAAAATAATTCTAATCTTTCTGGTTTACCCGAAACGATTGGAAATTTATCTTCACTTGAATTATTTACTCTCAGGTCTTGCTCAAAGTTGAAAAAAATTCCTGTCAGCTTTGGTAATTTGAGAAATTTAAAGGAATTATTAATTTCTCAATGCCAGGGATTAGAATCATTCTCCATAGAACTTGATAATCTCGTGAACCTTGAAATCTTCAAGATCGAATCTCTTTCGAAAGATTTAAAGAACCTTCCTGAGAGCATTGGTAACTTAAACAAGTTGCGTGAGTTGACAATAGACAGATGCAATGGATTGATAAGTATACCAAAAACGATAGGTAATCTCAGATCTCTCGTGAAGTTAATGTTCACGGATTGTAAGGCTTTAGAAGCTTTACCCGACGAATTAGCGAATATCTCCTCCCTGGAAGAGTTAATAATCAAAGATTGCACGAATTTAGAGCACTTGTCAAGAGATATAACTAAGTTAGACTCGTTACAGAAATTAATCATTCAAAATTGCCCAAATTTAGAATTAATTCCGGATGATTTCATCAATTTTAAATCCATTAAGGAGATCGTCATTACCAAGTCAGGATTAAAAACCAAGCCGGAAAAATTATCATCCTTCAAGAAACTCGAGCATTTAACTCTATCAAAAAATATTTATTCCCCAGGAAGAGAAGAGAAATTAGACTTAATAGGAAAGAAATGGGGAAAAGAACACAAACCATGGAGGAGAATGGTCTTTTGGGGTTGGGACGATAACAATAATCCTTCTTTCGTTATTATTTACGGAAAACACGAGTATATGGGTCTTGAGATTAGCATTAGTAGGCAAGATATTGAACGCTACGCGGAAAAATCGAAAGCTTCAGGTCTCGGAAATTATAATCCTGATTTTAAAGAAGGAATATATAAAGTCTTACAAGACGATGTAATTTATACCTGTTACGCACTTTTTCGCGGAAAAAAAGGACATTTCCCCTCTTATCAAGCAGTAAAAATCATCGAACAGAGTCATTACGATTATAAAACGCGCACTTATAGCTATGATGATCCTGAAATGTATTATAAAAAAGGTATTGAGTATCATTGGAGCTGGGATCTTAGGAACGCTGAGAAGTTCGATGAATTCTACCTACTAAAAGATGCAGAAATGTTGAGTCTACCCTATTTCACGAGTCAATCATATGAAGAGAGACTAAAAAAAATCAAGGAACAAGGTTTTGAAGTGAAAGGATTTAGATTCGCTAATAGCTTGGGAGAAATTTTACAAATACCAGAAACCCACGCAGAATACGCTAATATCATCATTGATATGATGAGCCAACCAAATATTTACATGAGAAAGAAGTTTCTTGCTGAGTTCCTTGCCAAAAATCCTCCAGAATCAGTTCTAAACGCATTATTAACCATGGTAAGTTCCGAAGTTGTGTCAGGTTTATTCTTGGAACTTGCTAAGACTGCCAATCCAATAATTTTAGAACAAGCAAGGAAGCTAATTGAGAGCGATATTACTTGGGTGGCCTCTAATTATGCTAGAGGTATAAAGAGATGCGCAAAGTTATACATTAACTCGCTTGATCCGGATGTTAAATCAAGCAGGACAGAATGGATTCGCGATACGCTTTCTAATATGGACTTGCATTTAATAAAATTTCGGGGCGAGATAATCCCTCTAGATAAGATTATTGTGGGATCAACTTATAGAAAATATGCCATGTGGGGATATTTAAGAGATTCTTATAGGTACTATAACTACGAAAAACATGAGCGCATTAAAGAGTCAAATCGCTATGAGGTAGGGGCTTATACAGACGGAATGCAATTTAATTTGATTGAATTTAAAAATACGATTCAGGAATCAGAGATTTACGGCCTTGCCGATGTTATTGGAAAGATAGCCTATTATATAGACGCTCCTCGGCTCGCATATTACTTGAAAGGAAATCGATCAACCAAGGCGTTAAAGTACTTTCAAGGTTACCTTCGAAGGATCATTAATTCCTATGCGATAAAAAACGAGGAGAAGTTCATTGAAGCCATGAAAACGATGCTGACGAGTTATAAGCCTGAAGATTGTTTAAGCAAGTACGGCAATGATTACGAGTATAATGTGTTCATTAAGTATTACTTGTATAAAGACTACTCGGAAGTCGAACCAGACAGGAATACGACGAATTGGGAAGAGCGTTCCGAGTTTTACAGCACACCAAAGTTTATGAGATTACAAGGTCGTCGAGAATACAAAAAAGAAATTTGGGATCGACATCTGGATGCTGCCGCAGAAATCGCCTTGAACTCACAAGTCATGCCTATTGTCAAGGCTTGTTATTTTATCTTGAAAGATTCACCTGAATTGCAGAAATTTATTGAAAATATGAAGTACGAACTTCTTATACAACTTTCGCTTACATCCTATGAACCGTTATCGGAGCTATTTTCAAACGTGCTTAACGAGAAGATGGAAAAATCTGACACATTCGATCCAGAATTGATGCTCGCTTTAATTGGCTGTAATAGTGAAAGAATGCATGAATATGGTTGGAATTATTTTAAAAGAACGAATGGTTCGTTTTCACCCCAAGTCGTTGCGGATTTCCTATTATTACAAAACCTTGATCAATGGACGGGATTGTTCCAGCAAAGTATAGCAGCTCTACGAGGAGACAGCTATGGTTCTTTTCTCAAACATTTGATAAACAAGTCGAAAGAATTACAGAAAAAAGAAGTTCTTATTTCTGAGACAATTAGGGATATTTTATCTAATTCTACTGGAGAAATGCAATATTTATCGTCTGCGAATAAAGCAGAACTCTTCAATATCGTGCTTGAAATGATATTTAAAGAATCAGCAATTCTCGATTGGATAATGACTTTTTTCGAAGAAGTAATCTTTTCCCTCTCTCAAGAAGATTTAGATAATTTATTGAAAGATGTAAATCTAGAAGCTTCCGAGAAGATTATATCTACCAAGCGTAGAATGATCCTAGCAATCTTACAATCAATCAAACAAAAGACATTACCAAATAA
>JBHLMB010000154.1:0-6554 GCA_048938565.1 Promethearchaeota archaeon
ACCCTTAAGTAGTACCACAACCTTATAATTGAGTAATAATTTTATTCTAACAATAATGTCTGAATTATATGCCGAAATTAACGGAATAAATATATGCTATGAGGTATTAGGTAAAGGAGAACCCCTGATCCTTGTTCATGGTTATGGTTCTAAAAAAGAAGTCTTCATAGGACAATTTAAAGTCATATCAAAGAAATATAAGGCCATTAGATTCGATAATCGAGGATCAGGAAAATCAGAACGCCCTAATTACATATATTCTATGGAAATGTATGTAGAAGATCTAAAAACCCTAATGGATTTACTTGAAATTGAAAAAGCGCACTTTCTTGGTTATTCCCTGGGGGGAATGATAGTTCAAAACTTCGTTCTAAAATACCCTAAAAGAGTAAATAAAATCATTTTAATAAATACAGCTCCGAAAATGGAAGTAACTGACGCAGAAATGAAACAATACATCGATGATAAGGTTGCAAATTACGCACTTAAAATGAAGGATCCTGCGAGGGCTTTTTATGAGGGTGCTGAAGGAGGGTATACTCCTGCGTTCATAGAGTTTATGAAAAAAAATCCAAAAGAAAAAATTCATGGCCTTTTTACAGCTGAAGATTTGATAAGGGATGCCTCAACAAATCCAACAAGACCTCAAGATTACATCAATCAAGGATTTGCGCTCCTTCAACACGATGTCTTGAATAAGTTACATACAATTAAAAATAAAACTCTGATAATTTGTGCGTCTGAAGATAAGAAAACACCTAAGGAACAGAGTTATTTACTACATAAAAAAATTCCAGATAGTACTATCGTTGAAATTGAAGGAATGCATTATTCACCAAAAGAAAAAGCACCAAGAATTAACGAACTTATACTTAAATTTCTAAACGGAAATATAAATTAAGAAATGATATTTTCCTATTTTTCTACTTCTTCTTGCTCGTGCTTCCCGCGCATATTGTTTGAATTTAAAGTCATGAAAAACGGAATGATTCCGAGTACTGCCATGAAAAGACCGATAAAATAGAGGTCTATCACATCAATAGCGTACAAGCCTAATAAAGTTGGGCCGACGATAGGTCCAATGATTTGTGCCGTGCTTTCCAAACCCGAAGAAAGACCGTTTATTTTTCCTTGTTCTTTAGGAGAAACTGACCTGCTTATCTTACTATTCAATAAACCCCTCGTTAACGATGCGGCAAAACTCAGGATCATGATTGCTATGATGAATATTACCAATTCATAAGCTAATCCAATCATTATAAACGATAACACGAATAACCCAAGTCCAACTTTTATGGATAAATTTTCTCCCAACTTAGAAACAGTAGGTTTAAACACGGTAAACCTCACTAAAGCCCTTAAAATCCCTGAAAAGGTCATTAATAATCCTACTTCTGCACGCGTTAACCTGAATACATAGTTTCCAAACCACGAAATCGAGGCAATGGATATCATGAAAACAGAGGTATGAAAACCCCAAACAGCCAAATAAAATAGCGCTTTTTTATTTTTCCTAATTTTTAACTTGAGATTTTTCTTTTCTCCGTGATGCTCAAGGCGTTTCGATTTTGGCCAAGTCTCTTTTAAAATAATAAGAGTTAATACCATTGTTATTATAGTTAATCCTGCAGCAAACATTCCTGGCAAAAATAAACCTCCTAATCCCATATTGATGCTTATCTCCGAGAGTATTCCTCCGAGAGCAGGTCCAAATAAGGAAGAAAGAACGTGAGCTGTTCCCACATTTGCCATTTGTATGCCCCTGTCTCGATGAGGCACGACATCTCCGATAATTGCTTTTGCAACGGGAAAATTTCCTCCGAATAAACCATCGATAATTCTCGATATTATTAGCATTTCTAAACTACTTGAAAATGCTAGCATTACAAACGCTAGCAGCGTTCCAAATTGTGATATTAGTAATACTACCCTTCTCCCATATTTATCGCTTAACTTTCCCAATAACGGACCAAAAAACGCTGATACCATTGCATTTACGGCAAGCATTATCCCCATTACAAACGCACGGCTAAAATCATCCATCATTGGAAGAAATTCTTTTCCAAGGTACGGTGCCAATGGTAGGATGATCGTGAGACCTAAAATATCGATAAAAACAGCGATCCATAACGGAGTGAGTTCCTTGTATTTGAAAATTTTCTTGTTATTTAGAATCATTATTGAGCAGGTAGTGTTTTATAAATTAAATAACGATATGATATATGGCAAAACAAAAAAAAGAAAATAAACTTTCGTTTATTAAATTATAAAAAATTGAATTTAATTCCAAATGACTCTATACAAAGAAAAAAAGCCAAGCTCGTCTCATAAACAACAAAATATCGTAGAGTTCGATGTAGGATATTTCTTTTTCTTATCCTTTTTCTGTTTTATGATACCCTTTTATGTTTGTTTGGCTATTTTTCTATGCTATGCTTACATTTTTAATAGCGTGCTTAAAATTTCATTAGAATTTCAATTATTATTACTTCCTGGAGTTCTTTTCTTTTTATATTATGTTTATTTAATCCTATTAATAGAAATCGCCGCCTTATGGACGAGACGGTGGAACAAAAGAAGTCCGCCTAAAGAAGGTACATTCGAGCGCGATTTCACTGCTCTAAAGAACAAAACAGAAATGGGGAAAATTCTCAATTATTATCACAAAAGGGGTTTTATAATAAAATATCCAATGTGGTTAACTTCAAAATCTCCCTTCCCTTGGTTGGTCAACCGAACTTTAAAAAGAATAGGACACAATAAAATCGCAAAAAATGTCATATATTGCGATGCCTATGTTGGATTGGAATTTACGGATATTGGCGAAAATACTTTTATTTATCCCACCTCGGTATTATCAAGCCATGAGGTAAATAGCATTTTTGGGAATTTAAATATTCTCGAGATCAAGCTCGAAAAGGATAATATAATTTTCCCTGGAACAGTTGTAGGACCTGCAGCAAAAACAGAAGAGGGTAACGTGTTTTTGCCCCATTCTATGCTACCAAAAGGATGGCGAGGTGTTGAAGGAAAGAAATTCTATCAAGGTACTCCCACTCGACCTGTAGAAATTGAACTTAATAATAAAAAAAAAAAAGACTAAAAATTACTTGCTTATCGCCCTACCAATGAAGAATCCTATTAAACATATTAAAAAAGTGATGATACCAACTATAAAATAAGCTGGAATCATTTCAACTCCAATAAGGTTCACTAAAGCTCCTTTTATTATCCACATATAAAATCCGCCGATAATTCCAAATATTACATCCCATGTGGCGTTTACAAGGGTGTCCTTCCGGTTTTCAAATTTAGCACCAAACTTATAGAGTACTGTATTCTCAAACAACTCCCAACAAATCATAATGATGATAACTATAACTATCATCAGCCACCAAGGAATGTTATTGATTTGCTCTTCTGCCTTTTCTATGAGCGTTGGTACTATATTAATAAGTGAAAGTAATATAAAAGAGCCGATTCCCATATCAATATGGCCCCAACTAAAATAATCGATCGGAGTGATACCTACTTCATCTTTTGAATCTGCTATAACCATTTTAATGATCGCTTTTCAGTAATATTTTCTTTTGATATAAATAATTAAATTAAGTTTTAAATCTTTTTAATAGAATTTTTTAATAAATAATAAAATAGTCTCAAAGCAAGTAAATTTTTAAAAAATCCCTGAACAACGCCACAAGACTTCAAATCTATTGCATTTTAATTGGTGTTAAGATATTCAAATTGCTGATTAACTACTTGAACTCGAATTTCATGAACTTTAAATGAAAGAACTGCTTCTATTAATGCATGCTGACAGGCAATGTATCTCCTCACTCATTTAAGAGCCTTGGAATATAATCAGTTCTTTCTAATCAATATATGCTGGTTTTTTAAAAAGTCTGACCTTGCTTCGATTGGACTATCAAATGAACAAGGGATTGAATATAATATCAGCAACTTTGAAGCACTTTGCGAACAAATTTACAGTAATGTAAAACAATTTTACTCACAGAACGCAATTTTCAAGGTCAAAAAAGCCGAACTCGCTGATGAACCAGCAGGACCTCCAGAAACTCAACTTTTCGAATGGGAAGATTTTGCAAATATTTTGGAACGCATTTTAGAATCCGATAATTTGCAATATTTTCACGCAAACAACAAAAGTGCTATAACGACCTTGCTCCAACAACTAAAAAAAGGTGTTATAGACGATGGAGCATTTATGCTTCAAATCAGTCAATCTTTTTCAACCTGGTTAATGATGAGAGAAAGCCAAAAGTGCTAGTTTTTTTATTTATATTTCGCTTTCTAGAACAATTTAGATGTCCAAATCTTTAAACTCTATTATTTTTTTTTTAATATATTTTTTTGAATCATGTAGTTTTTTTAACACATTTTTTATATAAAAGGATCGGTATCTATCTGGTAATTCTTCAATGTTTAGAACATTTAAATCGAGTTTCTGCACATTTATTAAGTTTGCTAAGGTTGATTCGCTAGCAATGAGGGGAAAAACCTCTATTAATAATCTTTTTAATGGAAACTCTGATTCATTGTTTAAAATTGATATAATTTGTTTTGAAGATATTATTAAATCAAAAAATTGGAGTAATTTTTGTCTATGATCTCTGGATAATATCTGATGTATTTCGTTAAATAACTCAATGTGAGGAAATATCTTTTGAAATAGATCTCCAAACGCTATGATTGTACTTATTACCATATTTATGCCTTTATCTGTAATTGAATATAATTTTCGACCCCTCCCTTTGTAAATTTCTGTCCGTGTAACTTTAATCAAATCTTCTCTTTCAAGTTCGTTCATTACTTGATATATTGCTGTCTTTGAATCCCATATTTTTAAATCTTCTTTTTCAGACTCTATCTGAGAGTCTGCTTCATTAATGAGGTTAATTATCGTATCCTTAGGCATTTTATTCTGAATATTATCTAAGACTGTTGTAATTTTAATTGATTTTCCTTTGGGAAGTAATTTATTAAATTCCTTTTCTAATATTTCCACATTAGAACTTGAAGGATCTTGTAAATAATCCAAATATTTTTTACCTACTTGTAAGATCTTGGAAAAACTTTCGATTTGAGATTGTCTTGAATGAAAGACTTGCGCTAAGAGCTCTTGATAGACTTCATAAGGATGAATTTCTCTTTTTGAAGAAATTATAATTAAAATGAATAACTCTGATATAGTTCGTAAAAATCTACTAGTAAAACGGTGATGTCCCATTCTATTGAAACTTATTTATCCTTATTGTGATAAATATAGTTCACAATGTTTATAAGTAATTATGGTTTTGTGATTATTGAGATTAATGAATATTCAGGATCCTGACCATCGAATAAATATGAAAAAAAACGACATTATTAAATATGATTTTGGATGGTCGCTTGCTTGGATGAATGGATATTGGATTTTTGAAATCATTATTTTAGTTATAGTAATATGGTTATTAATCGATCTACCATTATTCCAATTTATAGGGCTAATTCTAATACCAATTTCCTTAAATCTTTTTGGCGGAAATATTGCTGTTAGAAGGTATAAATCTTTAGATTATCTCACACTCCCTTATACAAATTTGTTGTTTTCTAAAAAAGATTATGTATTAGATGCGGGTTGTGGAGCAGGAAGGACGACAATAGAACTTAATAAATTAATAGGAGAGGGACGAATCTCCACCTTAGACAAAAAAATATTTTATGAAACAGGATTTAAACTTTCAAGCGAAGGTATTATCAATGGTGGTGCGTATTTTTTATTGGAAAAACCTAATTAACAGATCATTGGGAAATTAAATGGATATATATGTTATTGCTGGTGTCATATTATTTGGATTCTTGCATGGTCTTGAACCGGGTCATGGTTGGCCATTTGCGTTCCTATATTCCATTAAAAAAGAAAATCCTATAAAAAGAGCATTTATAACTTCCTTAATTATATCAATTTCCCACTTAATATCCTCAATCACAGTCGTTATAATATATTTACTTTTATCCGAGCTAATTGTCATACCTGTAAATCTATTACGATATATAACAGCAGGATTATTGATCTTTATAGCAATCATTTTTTGGAGAGAAGAGGTAAGTAATGATATTACAAACCAACACGAACATCTACACGATAACAAAGCACCTCTCGAACACGAACATAAACATATACATTTAAATGGTAAAGAACACACGCACTCGCATCATCATTCAAAAAGTCCAGAGAAAAGCCTTATTGGATTGTCTATTTTTGCCTTAATTCTTGGATTTATTCACGCAGAAGAATTTGCGTTAATCGCTCTGTTTCTTTCGGGTGCTAATCCTTGGATCATCACTATTTCATATGCAATGTCAGTAACAGCCGGACTAGTCGGAATCACGCTTGTTTGCACGAAGGCGTATAAGTATTTTCTTCCTAGGTTTGAAAAATATAAGGATAAAATACCAAAAATAAGTGCTATTATATTGATTCTAATAGCTTTAGGATTTATTTTTAATATCCTTTAATTTTTTTATAACTATTTTTTAGAAATTATCTA